>NZ_JBQFZK010000008.1:0-140886 GCF_056542185.1 Ruegeria sp. AE4
ACTCAGCATTGGGCTGGAAAAGCCCTGTCGCATTCGAAAGGAAAGTGGCTTAAACGAGCACTTGGGGCGGCACAAAAACGGGACAGGTCCATTCCGACCAACAGGATATGTTGTTCCCCCAAGCATGCTTTGGAAACGCTTGATCCATCGCAAAGTCCCCAATCCTGCCAGGCACTAGACTGACCGTCGCATTCAACGATCTGGCAAAAGCTATGAAGAAGAGTTCGCCCATCTTTTTTGCTCTGGTAGTCATCGTGGTTGCTGGCGCGGTTGTTTACTCCGTCATCTCCCAAGACGGCGATCAATTGCCGAGTGGCTTCGTACAGGGTAATGGAAGGATTGAGGCAGAGCAGGTTGAAATTGCGCCAACGATCGCCGGGCGTGTTGCCAAAGTTCTGGCACCTGAAGGCGGCATGGTCGCCGCCGGTGATGTACTTGCCAGGATGGATATAGACGAATTGTCTGCAGCGCTGGACCGGGCAAAAGCCGAGGTCGCCTTGGCGCGCCAGACAAAAGCAGAAGCTGAAGCCTTGGTTCTGCAACGCCAAAGTGAGCAACGTCGGGCGGCGCAGGAACTTGAACGTGCTACAGCGCTACTGACCGGGAACAATATCTCTAAGACAGTTTTTGAGGAACGTGAAACCATCCACCAAGTTGCGTCTGCTGTGTTGGGTGCCGCCAAAGCCCGAGTTGCAACCGCAGAAAGCCGGATTGCCGCTGCAGAAGCCGAGGTGCGCAGGATTGAGGCGCAAATCGAAGACAGTTCCTTGCTGGCACCAATGCCGGGTCGCGTTCTTTATCGATTGGCCGAGCCGGGCGAGGTCGTCGGAGCGGGTGAACCGATCCTGACCCTTCTCAGTCTCGAGAACGTGTATATGGAAGTTTTCCTTCCTGCGCGGGAAGCCGGGCTGTTGCCGATTGGAGCCGAAGCTCGCATCGTGCTTGATGCTTTACCCGAATACGCCACACCTGCATATGTCAGCTTTGTTTCTCCCGAGGCGCAATTCACGCCCAAACAAGTCGAGACTCTGGATGAACGCGAGCAACTGGTCTTTCGTGTCCGCGTTCGTATCCCCCAGGACCTGGTTGAAAGCCGGATTGAACACGTAAAAACGGGCCTGCGCGGCATTGCCGTGATACGGATCGATCCCACCAGCGCATGGCCCGAGGCGCTTGAACAGCCCATCCCGCAAGAGCTGTTCGAATGAATGCCACAGTCGCCTCGTCAGAGTTTCGAATTGCCGGTGTTACACACAGGTATCGAAAACACATCGCGTTGAACTCTGTAACCTTGGACCTTCCAACCGGACAGCTTGTCGGCTTCATTGGCCCAGACGGGGTGGGCAAGTCCACATTGCTTGGGTTGATCACCGGTGCAAAAAAGCTTCAATCCGGATCAATCGACGTTCTGGGCGGAGCGATTGATGAGCCCACTCATCGTAGACGAATATGCCCTGCGATCGCATTCATGCCGCAAGGTTTGGGTCGGAATCTCTATTCAGAACTGTCGGTACGCGAAAATTTGGAGTTCTTCTCGGGCCTTTTCGGACAGGGACACGACGAGCGTGACGCCCGGATCACCGCATTGCTGACAGCGACCGCGCTTGCACCATTTGAGGATCGCCTGATGGGCAGGCTTTCTGGTGGAATGAAACAGAAGCTTGGCCTGTGCTGTGCGTTGATTCATGACCCCAAACTCCTGGTTCTGGATGAGCCAACAACCGGGGTTGATCCGTTGTCGCGTCGACAGTTTTGGGCATTGATCGACGCTATCCGAACGGAAAACCCCAAGCTCTCTGTCCTTGTGTCTACAGCCTATATGGAGGAGGCCGAAGGCTTTGACTGGATCGTCGCGATGGACGCAGGTCGCGTCATCTTTCAGGGTAAACCCGCCGAATTGAAGCGTGCCGATAAGGACTTCGAAACTGCGTACCGACGCTTGCGGGCAGACGAGGCATCTGGTTCAGCGCCGGGTCAATCAATCGTTCGACAGATCAAATCGGATCCCGTGATTACTGCACGCGGGCTGACACGGCGCTTTGGCGATTTCATCGCCGTGAACAACGTTGATTTCTCGATCAATCGCGGAGAGATTTTCGGGTTTCTGGGATCAAACGGATGCGGAAAATCCACGACGATGAAAATGCTGACCGGTTTGCTGCCTACAAGCTCAGGCGAGGCATTGTTATTCGGCAAACCCGTTGACGCCAGGGATCGAAAGGTGCGCCGCGAGATTGGGTACATGAGTCAGGCGTTTTCATTGTACGGTGAATTGTCAGTGTATCAGAACCTTCAGTTGCACGCCCGGATTTTCGCAATCCCTGACCGCGACGCGCGCATTTCGGAACTGACGGAACGATTCGGACTCGGCACGCATCGTGATACCCTTGCGGCCGCCCTGCCCCTTGGGATCAAACAGCGCCTGTCGCTGGCGGTTGCGATCATCCATCGCCCGCGTGTGCTGATATTGGATGAGCCGACATCCGGAGTGGACCCAGAGGCGCGAGATACGTTTTGGGCCTTGCTCGTCGAGTTGTCCCGACAAGACGCGGTAACGATCTTTGTCTCCACCCATTTCATGGCAGAAGCAGAACGATGTGACCGTGTTTCGTTTATGCACGCAGGCCAGGTCTTGGCAGAAGGCACACCAGCCGAATTGATCGCCGCTGAAAGCGCCGACAGCCTTGAGGCTGCGTTCATCTCAATTCTGGAGGCGGCAGAAAGACCGGCGCCGGTTGAAGCACCGAGAGTTGATTTGGCCACCAATTCCAAACACGTCGGTGGCAGTGTCGGGCGCGCACTGGCCTATACGCGACGCGAGGCCGTCGAGGTGGCGCGCGATCCTGTGCGCCTTGCCTTTGCGTTTCTTGGGTCAGCCATTTTGATGTTGGTTTTCTGCTTTGGCATCACGCTTGACATTGATGAACTGGACTTTGCCGTTCTAGACCTTTCTCAGGGTCCTGAGAGCCGTGCCTATGCAACTGAGTTCGCGGGGTCGTCCTATTTCAAACCCACGCCGCCATTGGAAAGCGCTATGGAAGGCCACAACCGGCTCCAGGCAGGAGACGTTTCACTGGTCTTAGAGTTGCCACCGAACTTCGGTCGTAAGCTGCGCACAGGCGAGCCAACACAGGTCCTCGCGACAGTCGATGGTGCCATTCCGTTCAAAGGCGAGACCGTTGAAGGATATGTCGCGGGACTGCATCAGTCCTTTCTGGACGAACACGCCCGAAAGACGGGGCAACGGGACTTCGAGATTGCCCGGATAGAACCGCGATTTCGCTACAATCAGAGTTTTGAAAGCATTGCAGCAATGGCCCCGGCCATGCCGGCGATTTTGCTTATCATGTTGCCGGCCGTCTTGACGGCGGTCAGTGTCGCGCGTGAGCGTGAGCTGGGATCTGTGGTGAATTTCTACGTAACACCGACAACCCGGCTCGAATTCCTGATTGGTAAGCAAATTCCCTATATTGCAATTGCTTTTGCAAACTTTCTGTTGCTGGCAGCGATGACCATTCTCGTCTTCGGTGTGCCGCTCAAAGGCGATCCCATTCCGCTAGCGGTTGGTGCGTTTTTGTATATCTGGGCAACGACGTCCTATGGATTGCTGATTGCCACAATGACATCCAGCCAGGTGGCAGCGACATTTGCGACAGCCATCGCCTCGGTTGTGCCGACCATCCAGTTCTCGGGCCTGTTGCAGCCCGTTTCCACTTTGGAAGGGGGGGCTCAGTTCATCGGCTCGCTCTGGCCATCTTCCTATTTTCTGCACCTGAACGTCGGCGCGTTCACCAAGGGCTTGGGGTGGGAATCACTTGCCCCGGACATTCTTGCGCTTGCCTGTTTCGGTCCAGTGCTGACACTCGCCGCCGCCCTTTGCCTGCGCGCGCAGGAGAAGTGAATGCAGCGCCTTTTTTGCATATTCTGGCTGGGGTTGAAGGAAATGATGAGCCTGCGCCGCGATTGGGTGATGATGGCCTTGCTGGTCTGGTCATTCACGCTGGCTCCGATCATGGAAGCAACAGGCGTTGCAAGCTCGGTGAATAACGCCTCAATCGCATTTGCAGATGAGGATAACTCTCCACTATCGCGCACCCTTGCCACTGCGTTTTTCCCACCGGAGTTTCAACCGGTCGTGCAAATTGAACCGGGGACCGGCCCAGCGCACATGGATGCCGGGCGGTTTATCTTCATCGTTGCCATTCCTCCAGGTTTTGAAAAAGACCTGCGTGCCAGAAGCACACCAGAGATACAGGTTCTGATAGACGCCACGGCTATGGAGCAGGCAGGTATCGGCGCCAATTACATCACCAATATATTGAGCGCTGAAATCCATCGCTTTGCAGTTGGTGTCGACCTCGTAGATCCTCCCGCAATCAATGTCATTCTAAGAAGTGCCTTCAACCCAAACAGAGATACGGTGCGTTTTGCGGGCATCGTTGCGCTGATCGGTCAGATCATGTGGCTCACGACCATCCTGACCGGCGCTGCCATGATCCGGGAGAGAGAGCATGGAACAATTGAGCATCTGCTCGCCATGCCTCTAACTCCGCTCGACATTGCGATGGCCAAAATCTGGGCCAATGCGGCCGTTGTTCTGATCGCTGCGGGGTTATCGCTGACTTTTGTCATGCAGGGTTCGTTGGACATTCGTATCGCCGGATCAAAGATACTGTTCCTATTTGGAACCGCACTTTTTCTGTTTACAGCCACGGCGCTTGGGGTATTTCTGGCGACGATTGCGCGCTCAATGGCGCAATTTGCGCTTCTGGTCATGCTGATTGTCCTGCCAATGCTGATGCTGTCCGGAGGGGAAACACCCGTCGAGGGGCAACCAGGCTGGTTGCAAGCCGGAACGCTGTTTCTGCCATCGCGCCACTATATGTCAGCCAGCCAAGCAATTGTTTTCAAAGGTGCTGGAATTGAAACGGTCTGGCCGGAATTCGTTTGGATGGCTGTGTTGGGTCTGGCCCTGTTGATGACAAGTCTGGTTATGTTCAGACGGTCAGTCGCCCAGATGAGTTGATATCAACCGACCGTGTATGTTGTGGACGGGCGTATTGTGAAACGACGGCGCGAATTACCCAGTGAATTTGATCTCGGTTAATGAGAGTGCACCTCTGGGTGTGGTAAAATTAATCACCGTCTTCTTTTCCAGGGAGAGTTCAAATGCCCACAAAATCAGCCGAAATCGAGACACAGGAAGCCCTTACCGACGTGTTGAAATCCATGCAGGGCATGATGTCCATGAACTCCGCGGTGACGCCGCAGATTGAGCAGTTTTGGAAAGCGCAGGACCACCTGCTGAGCGAGGCGGAGGAATACTCCCGCCTCTGGTTCAAGCGCCGCCATGAGGCTGCACGCACCGCGCTGCAAACTGCCCGGGAAGCTACGTTTGGCGACAACCCAGATCCAAGCAAAACGATGCAAGCCGTCGCCGAATGGCAACGCCATTCCATGGAACGAATGGTGGATGACGCACGTGAATGGTTCGAAATGATGTCGCGCTGTGCAAAATACGTAAGCGAAACAGAAGCAGACATCATCGGCGAAAACATGGAAGCTGCCTCCAAGGTCGCAGGCAAAGCCAAAAGCTGAGACCGACTAAACCCGTTTGACGCAGCCCGTCTTCTACGGGCGCGGAGCACTGTGACCCTCCACGTGTCGCTGGCCAAACCGAGTGGCCACGATTGCGGAAGCGCTCTGACAGTTTTTCGTGTGTACCCAAACATGACTGAACATGCAAAGTTGGGACCAAGCGTTCGAGTTTGACGAAAATAAGTGCCCGGTGTTTTGGGCAATCTTTCGCCCCCCCTTTCAGTTCCCACCTATCCCGCGCTGGGGTCTGGGACAATTTGGGTCAACGGGACAAACAAGCGATAATCTGGTCCGTTTCCGGTCTCCTGCGGGTTCGTTGTGGCATTTGGATAACCAGAGATCGGTCGGTTGGGAACAATTTGGTGTGCGCAGCTGTCAGCTCGCCTGTGGCCAAGGCGTCTTCGATCAGGCACAGGTGTCCCATCAGTATACCTGCGCCGGCCTTCGCCTCCTCTACGGCCAGACTGTAGAGGGAGAATTGAGCACCGCCCTTGGCACTATGCAGGTCATAGCCAGAGTGTTGGGCCCATTTGGTCCAATCTTCGTTCCACACCAGATCGTGCAGCAACGGTACGCCCAGAAAACCGTTTGCGCGGCAAACTTGGTCCTTAAGCGCCGGGGCGCAAACCGGCACGATCTCGTCCGGGCAAACGACCACCTGATTGGCCGTGCCGTCCGGTGGAGCGAAGAAGATTGACAGGTCGAACAGTTCGCGCCCCAGGCTCGGCGGCGCTTCCAGCGCAGTGACGGAAAAACTGATGTCAGGAAATTGAGATCGGATCTGGCGCAGCCTTTTGGGAAGCCAGAGCTGAGCAATGGCCGGTAAAGCAGCGATATGAAAATCTGCATTGGGTTTAAGGTTGCGCAGCGCACGGGCCGCGTCGGCCAATTGGTCAAAAGCCCTGGTAAATTCAGCGACAAGCGACTGCCCCTCGGGCGTGAGTTCTACGCCTTGCGCGTTGCGCCGAAAAAGTGCTGCACCGGCCCAGCCTTCCAGCGTTTTGACGTGTTGCGAGATTGCACCCGGTGTGACGTTCAACTCTTCAGCCGCGGCGACAAAGCTGATGTGGCGCGCCGCTGCCTCAAAAGCGCGCATTGCGTTCAGTGGGGGCCCTTTGGGACGTTTTGGGGAAACGCTCATCACCTTAGCCTTAGTTTTTCTACGCCAAGAAATAACAAATCTGCTTTGCGAAGTCACGCAGCAGCAGTCACAGTGCACGAAACAGGAGGATGTCAGATGACACTTGCACATAGAGACTGGGTGCCCACCGCAAGCGAAACATTGGTTCAGAATATCGCGACAAAGACAGCATCGGCATCGTCTGGCGACCTATTGGACCGGATCGCGCATCTGGCAGAGGAAAACCGCCGCATTCACGAGAAAGAGTGTTTCAACCTCAACCCCGCGACCAATGTCATGAACCCCAAGGCCGAGGCGCTTTTGTCGTCGGGCATCGGGTCGCGGCCTTCGCTGGGCTATCCCGGTGACAAATATGAAATGGGGCTGGAAGCAATCGAAGAAATCGAAGTCATCGCGGCCGAGCTTTGTGCAGAGGTCTTTGATGCCCGATTTGCAGAGGTTCGTGTGCCGTCGGGCGCAATTGCAAATCTTTATGGCTTCATGGCGACCTGTAAGCCGGGGGATACAATCATTGCGCCACCCGCAATGATCGGCGGCCATGTGACCCATCATACTGCGGGCTGTGCAGGGCTGTTCGGGCTGCGCACGATCGAGGCACCGGTTAACACAAATGGCTACACAGTCGATCTGGACCAACTGCGCGACCTGGCGCGGGCTGAGCGCCCCAAGCTGATCACGATCGGCGGAAGTCTGAACCTTTTTGAACACCCTGTTGCCGAGGTGCGGGCCATTGCGGACGAAGTTGGAGCGAAAGTCATGTTCGATGCCGCGCATCAGTGCGGGATAATCGCGGGGCGTGCATGGTCGAACCCGTTGAATGAGGGCGCGCATTTCATGACCATGAGCACCTATAAAAGCCTTGGTGGACCAGCAGGTGGATTGATCGTGTCGAATGATGTCGACATTGCCAAATCATTGGATGCAATTGCTTTTCCCGGGATGACAGCCAATTTCGATGCCGCCAAAACGGCCGCGCTTGCGGTTACCATGCTGGATTGGAAAGACTTTGGTCAGGCGTACGCGAACGAGATGATCGCATTGTCAAAAGCACTGGCCGCAGCGTTGGATGCGCAGGGTGTTCGCGTCTTTGAGGGTGCGGAAGGCTTCACCAATTCGCATCAGTTCGCGGTTCTGGCAGAGCCCTATGGCGGAGGGCAGGCGGCATCGAAGAAGCTTCGCGAAAGCGGGTTTCTTGCGTGCGGCATCGGATTGCCTGTCAAGCCGGTTGAAGGGGACTTGAACGGGTTGCGGATTGGCACTCCTGAATTGGTTCGCTGGGGCATGACCTCTCGAGATGCTGATCGCCTCGCCGATTTGATCAGGCGAGGACTGGACGACGCGCCTGTCGCTTCGGAAGTCTCTGCCTGGCGTAGTGAATTCGACACGCTGCATTTCGTGAACTAGGCGCAAGCGGCCACCACATCCGCCCGGTCTGGTGGCTGCTCTTAACTGTTTTCCTGAATTATCGCGTCAATTCTGGCCAATGTAGCAGTGTTGACGGCGACACCTTTTTGACCTGCGGCAAGGCGACATGCACGGCGCCCATCTCCGGGCAGGTGCGCGCCGTCCTGATCTCTGATCGACGCGACCAGATCCGATATTGCGGTTGAAAACAGTCCATTTGACGAAACCGCAGGGTCAATAGCGATGAAGAACTGCCCGGTTTTCGGTGGACCCCCGACCGTACCCGAGAACGGAGAGGCATGCAGCCCAAGAGTAGATCCTGTCAAAGCCGCCGCCATGATTTCAGTCAGCAAAGCGATACCCACACCTTTGTACCCGCCGGATGGGGCCATGCTTCCTTTCAGACCGACATTCGGGTCTGTTGTCGGGTTTCCGTCCGGGTCCAGTGCCCAGCCGACCGGGATGGCCTTGCCTTCTCTGGCGTGTTTCATCACTTCGCTTTTGGCGATGGTGCTGGCGCTCTGATCAATCAGCAAGGCGGGTTGCCCGTCTGGGCCCGGCACCGCAACAGAGAACGGGTTGGTGCCGACAACGGGCTTCGATCCACCCGAAGGTGCAATGGATGCTGGTGCATTGGTGAATCCAAGACCAACCAGACCCGCCTGCGCCAGTCGATACGTGTGATAACCCAACACACCGCAATTGTAGCTGTTGGTGATCGCAAGGGCCGCGATGCCCTGTTCACGAGCCGCCGGGATCAATGCTTCGAAGCCCATTTCAATGGCTGCATGTGCGAACCCGGTCGCAGCGTCTACGCGGATAAGGCCGGGGCGCGGGGTTTCCAGCGCCGGTACTGCCTGACCGTCGACTTTACCGCATTGTACATGTTCACAGTAAATCGGAATGTAAGCCAGACCATGGCTGGCCACCCCATCCGCTTCGGTTGCCGCCGTGGCCACGGCCAAAGGGCGCGCGTTTTCTTCATTTGTGCCAGCGGCAACCAACGCGGTGAAGGACAGCTTTTCGATTTCGGCAAGCGACAGGGTTTGGGTCTCGGTCATCTGATGATCCTTCAGTCATTGTCCGACAGGCCGGAACCAGCGCCAAGCAGTCGGGATTCTTCAGTTGCAGGGGCATATGTACGGTGCGCCATGGAGTTGAGGATCTGCCACGCCTCTGCATTTGGGGCGGCACGGCTTAGCAGGGGGCGACCGTTTTGAATGTGGTCGCCCTCGGTTATCTCAACATGATCAGCGCGGTCCAAATTGCTGTCTGCACAGCTTAGATGAACACCATCAGTTGTCGCAGAATACCCGTCGAAGGTGACTTTTACGGTCGTTCCCAGCTTTTTGGCCCCCGCAGCGACAAAGGGCAGCAACAGCAGCGGTGCTGCGAGATTTGAAATCGCAATGGTGCCTTGGGACAGGACGGTCGGGGAATCCGATATCACAGCTCCGGTCATCAGGGGGCACAGGTCTTGTTCGCCAACCCATACTCCGTTCTGAAGCACAGGAATGTGGCGTTCCAGACAGGGCGCATATTCACGTTTGAGCAGTTGGGCCAGAATAGCGGGCCCGTCGAACCCTTGGGCGCTTAGCCAACGGGTGGCTTTTGCAGCCTCTTCCGCCACGCCCCAGGCATATCCGGCCCCGCGGGTTGCGCGTTTGGCGGTTGCTTCGACTTCGTTCAATGAAAAAGTCATTGCGCAACCTCCGGATAAACCCACAAATCTGCGTTCGCGGTATTTAGCTCATCAGGGTAGGGGGCGCCGGCATACATGCAGATGCGGACCCAGCGATCTGAACGAGGGTCGAAATGCGTCGCGCCAAAGAAGGACAGCTTTGCGCGCAACATATCGATGGGCATCACTTTCGCGCCGATTGTGTTGTCATGAATCTCACCATATGGCGCGATACGGCTGATTTGGGCGCGGCGTACGGTGTGGCGATGCTCGGGGTGGCGCAAAAGAAATTCTGCTATCGGCGCATCATCCGGCCAGTCTTGCAGAGCCCTGAAAGCCATCGCCGCATCACGCGCGGGCGCGAGCGGTTGTTCATAGTCCGCAATTGGTTCTTCAAACCGTTCACCCAGTCTGGGTTCAAGTTTCTCTTCGGAAACGTACCAGGCGCGCGCGCAGTTTTTCGGATCACTCCAATCAAGATCCAGCGCCCAGTCAAAACTGTTCCGGATCAAGGTACGCACCCCTGACACCGGCATTGTTCCATCAATAACCTGTGCAGCCGTGTTTGTGTCCGCCATGCAGCTGGACAGCCCATCCACGACATCTCCGTAAGGCTCAAGGATCAGTGAGGCCAGCAACTCCTGGCCTTCTTCGCTAAGCGCGGTTTCCGACCATCGGATCATGCGATCCCACGGATGGTCTTGTGTCAGGTCGTCTGTAGCCAGAAATACGTCGATCGAATTCAGGTCGTCCTTTAGCGCAGCGAGTTTTTCAACCTGTATCGGGTGTTCGGATTGCCACCACGCGATTGACTGTTTGCTGCGCGCGAAAACGTCGCGAAAGACGCGTGCGTCTTTTTCGGTCGCTGTCTTAATTGACCGCACGCGCGAGATGGCCTGTTCCCGCGCCATGATCCAGTTGTTGAACAGAACGGGATGGTTCACGATGAACGGCGCCATTCCCAGTCCTGTGGAATTTCCGATGCCCAGCCAGCGTGCGATTTCAGGATCAAGCGCGACGGTCTGACCCCCGCCTTTGACCTGCGCCATATATTGCACCAGATCGCGTACAAAAACCCGGGTCAGATAGACTGACAGCATTTCGATCTGGAAGGGACCACTGACCTCATCCCGGTCCGCCGTTTTCTCACGATCCGCAGCGCCGAATTTGCCCGACCCATAAACGGCCGTGGTCCTCATCAGATAGCCGACCTGATAAATCTGTTCCAGGTCCGGTTGCTGGCCCGCAGCCAGACGATCCACCACATGAGCCCAGAGTCGCACGGAACGGTTGGCGCGTGACAGTGACAATTCGGTTTCGCCGACACGCCCTGCCTCTTGCAGCGGCACGTTCTGCGACAGGCGATCAATGTCTTCTGGCGTGGGGATGCCATCGAACAGTGCAAAGGTGGCGTCCCAGGCTTCGGCGATAACCCGGTCTGACCGTTGATCGGCAGGCAGGTCATGGGCAAAGGCGACCAGCGAATAGGCGCGATCGGGGCCTTGCGCGGTATAGACCGCATGGCCGACACCTTTGTCGTCAATTTCAAATGCAGGGCGCGAAAAGCTCCAGTTTTCATCGGCCATGCGGCGTGTCAGTTGCCGCATAAAGCTGAGCCGACATTGATGCAGTGATCCCAGCCGTGACAACCGCATGACCATAGCGGGGTCACGTCTGGCGATCTCTGTCTGCGCGTGTGGTTCCATTTGGTTACCTTTGTGGGACGAAGTTCTCGGCAAAGAACCGATACCAGTTCCTGCCCATGATCCCGGCCACTTCGTCATCGTTCAGGCCGGTCGCGCGTAACCCTTGTTCGATGTTTCCAAAGTCTCGGTTGTCCTGAAACCAGCCCGGCATTGGTGGAAACCCCGGCGCAGAGGCCGAGCCTTCGCCATAGTCGATTTCTTTTGTCCACCGCCCCACACGCATCCATTCAACGATGCTGTCAGGCTGATCCTGGCACAGGTCAGTGCCGATCCCCAGATGACTGGCTCCATATTTGTCCGCAGTGCGGGCGATCATCTCGCAAAAGCTTTCCAGTGTGCAATCTGACTTGTCCTTCAAGTGGTGAGGGTAGACCGAAAAACCCAGCATCCCACCGTTTTCCGTCACGGCGCGGATAACATCATCTCGTTTGTTGCGCAGGGCCGGGGACCATTCGTGCGGATTGGCGTGTGTAATCGCGATGGGCCGGTCCGAGATTTCAGCCGCCTCGATCGTGGACCGGTCTGCCGAATGGCTCATGTCGACCACAAGGCCCACGCGGTTCATCTCTTTGATGACCTGCTTGCCCATGCGGGTGATGCCGGTGTCTTCGGCCTCATAACAACCGGTCGCCAGCAGGGATTGGTTGTTATAGGTCAGTTGCATGAACCGCGCGCCCAGATCGTGCAGGATTCCGACCAGCCCGATATCGTCTTCAATGGGCGAAGGGTTCTGAAATCCGAAAAACACGGCGGTCCGGCCTGTTTCACGGGCTGTGTCGATATCACTGGCCCACCGGCCTTTCATGATCAGATCCGGATATTGCTCGAACCAGCGGTTCCATTTCTCGAAGTTCAGAACCGTTTCGCGGAAATTCTCATGATAAGAGATGGTGACATGGATCGCGTCCACGCCCCCTTCGCGCAGTTGGCGGAAGATCTTTTCCGACCAGTTGGCGTATTGCAGCCCGTCGATCCGCATCAGACCGGGCCTGCGCTGATATAGGCGGTTTTGACGGTTGTATAGAATTCAGCCGCTGCCTTACCCTGTTCGCGCGGCCCGTACGAGCTGTCGCCCCGGCCACCGAATGGTACGTGGTAATCGGTGCCAGCGGTGGGCAGGTTGACCGTCACAACACCGGTGCGCGCGTTGCGGCGGAAATGGTTGGCGCGGGCCAGCGATTTGGTCACGATGCCCGAGGTCAGGCCGAAATTGGTGTCGTTGACCACACTCAGCGCCTCGTCATAGCTGCCGACCTTGATGACGGATGTCAGGGGCGCAAACATTTCTTCGCGGTTGATGCGCATGTCGTTGGTGGTGTTCAGGAAGACGCCCGGCGACATGTAGAACCCGTCATGGGGCATCTCCAGACGCTGACCGCCGCAGGCCAGCTCGGCCCCTTCGGATTTGCCCAGGTCGACATAGGCAAGGTTTTCATTCAACTGCTGCTGGCTGACGACGGGGCCCATCTGCACGCCTGCTTCCAGCGCGTGACCCACTTTCATTGCCTGCGCTCCGGCAACCAGTTTCTCGACAAAGGCATCGTGGATGCCCGCGTGAACCACCAGCCGCGATGAGGCGGTGCATTTTTGACCGGTACCGCCAAAGGCCCCGCCCAGCGCCAGAGTTACTGCCAGATCCAGATCGGCGTCGTCCATCACGGCCAGCGCGTTTTTGGACCCCATTTCCATTTGCACCTTGGTCAGGTTCTGGATCGCCGCGGCGGCGATGCCTTTGCCCACGGGCACAGACCCGGTGAAGGAAATCGCATTGACCTTGGGGCTTTCCACCAGACGTTGCCCGACCGAACGGCCCGAGCCCATCACAAGGCTGAACAAACCTTTCGGGATATCCTGACGTTCGATGATTTCAGTCAGGGCCACAGCCGAGGCGGGTGTGATGTTGGCGGGTTTCCACACCACCGCGTTGCCATAGCACAGCGCCGGGGCAATCTTCCACGAGGCGGTTGCAGTGGGGAAGTTCCACGGACTGATGATCGCAACTACGCCAACAGCTTCGCGGCGCACATCCACTTCGATATCGGGGCGCACGGAATCGGCGTTTTCACCGATCTGGCGCAGACACTCGGCGGCGTAATACGTGAAGAACTGACCGGCGCGGTAAACCTCGCCCTTGCCTTCGGCCAGCGGCTTGCCTTCTTCGCGGCTGAGCAGAGTGCCGAGTTCCTCGGCGCGGGCCATCAACTCGTTGCCGATGGCGTTCAGGACGGCCTGTTTTCGCTCCAGCCCGTAGGCAGCCCATTCGGCCTGCGCGACGCGCGCCTGATCCAGCGTCGCCTCAAGCTGATCGGCGCTGGCCTGTGTGAACATGCCAACCAGATCGCTTAGATCCGAAGGATTGCGGTTTTCAATTTCGCTTTCGCCCGCCAGCCATTCGCCGGCAATCAGGTTCAGTTTGGTCACGTCAGGCCCCAAATTCGCAAATTTCGATTTGGGCCAGGATGGAACTTTCGGCTAACATCAGTCAAACTCAAATAACTTTAGGAAGCTTCAGAAAGTTTGAAGTATGGCGATGAAAGTCGAGATGCTGCGGTGTTTTTGTACCGTGGCCCAAACCGGAAACCTTGCCGAGGCTGCCAGCCGTCTGGGTCGGACACAATCCGCCGTCTCAATGATGCTGAAGCAGTTTGAAGATCACTTGGGCAAGAAACTGTTTGAAGGTGAACGGAAAAATCACCTGTCGCCGCTGGGTCAGCAGGTTCTGGACCTTGCTCTCAAACAGGTGCGCGATTTTGATCAGACTGTTCAGAACATAGAAATGGCGGCGCAGGCGGAACATGGGTTGATCCGTATCGTATCCGTGCCGTCGGTGGGGGCCTTGGTCTTTCCCGCCTTGCTGGGACATATGACATCACGCTTTCCGGGGTTGAAGATCGAGTTGCGAGACGGGGATTCGCAACATGTTCTGGACGCCGTTGCCGGGGACAAGGCGGATATCGGCATTGCATCTGGCCATCATCCCCTGAATGGGGTCAGTGCCGAGCCGCTTTTTCAGGATCGTTTTGGACTGGTTGCAGCATCCGATCATCCGCTTATGACACGGGCCAAACCGCCCGAAATCTGTGACCTGATGGCGGCACCCTTCGTGCGAAACGCCTTGTGCGACATTATTGAATCCTCCTCGTTCAAAAAGATTCTGGACCGGGCCGAGGTCACCATTCACAACACGCACTCGCTGATCACAACGGTCAGGGCAGGCGAGTGGATCACGGTCCTGCCGCAGACCGTCGCGCAATTCATCCCGGATGCGGTCGCCTTTCGCCCGATTTCAGATTTGCCAGACAAGCGAGAGGTATATCTTTACCGCCGGGAAAGAGCCCGCTTCCGCGAGATCACCCAGACGTGCTGTTCGTATGTCCTGACGAGCGGATTTGGAAATGCTGGCTTGGTACAAGAACGAGTACCGGATTAACCCTGCTCAAAATCACAAATTAATTTGGTTTTAGCAGACTCGAAGCGGTGCACATGCTAGGTTCCAGGATGAAGCGGGGGACTTCAGAGGGGCAACATGTCTCAGGACCTGAGGGGCTGGCTGAGCGCAATTGGATTAAACGAGTACGCGCAGGCCTTCGCAGACAACAAAATCGATTTCTCCATCCTGCCAGATTTGACGGCCGAGGATTTGATCGAAATCGGGGTGACGGCTGTCGGTGATCGGCGGCGGCTACTGCGCGCCATTGAACAGATTGATGCCAGCCAAACATCAGCAGAGCCTGAACCTGCCGCGCAGCTCGAGCCCGCGCGCCGACAGGTTACAGTGATGTTTGCCGATCTGACCGCATTCACGAAACTATCCAGCGAGCTGGATGCAGAAGATCTGCATGCGCTGCTGAATCAATTCTTCAGCAAAGTGGACAATGTCGTCGAAAAGTATGGTGGTCGTATAGACAAGCATATCGGTGATGCGGTCATGGCCGTTTTCGGAGCGCCGATTTCACATACCAATGACACCGAAAGGGCGGCGCGTGCTGCTGCCGAGATACATGCAGTTCTACCGACCTTATCGCCGCCGCTTTCCTGCCACATCGGTATTGCGTCAGGTCAGGTCATTGCCAGTACGACCGGAAGTCAGTCGCATACGGAATACACCGTTACAGGGGATGGGGTGAATCTGGCGTCCCGCCTTACGGATATTTCCGCTGGGGGTGAGACTCTGGTTTCACATGACATTCAGCGCGCGTTGGGGCCGCTTTTCGTGGGCGAATCCATTGGTGTGAAGGTCATCAAAGGGCTGAATGATCCTGTCGAAGTTTGGCGTCTGGATCGATTGGCCCGGAACATTCGCACACGGCGTCACAAATTCATCGGGCGCGAGCGGGAGCTGTCGGTGTTCTCGGCCACATTCGACCGATGCAAACGCCACGGCAAGGGTGAAGTCCATGTGATTCTGGGTGAGCCCGGGATCGGGAAAACCCATTTGTCCGAGCAAGTCGCTGAACTGGCATCCGGCGAGTCCTACACGATCCACAACGGTGTCGTTATGGATTTCGGCGCGCGCGAAGGGCATTCGGCCATTCAGATGGTCGCCCGCAGCATTCTGGGTCTTGACCCGTCGGATGGCGCGGAAACAGTTGCCGCAGCGGCTAGGGACGCAATCGCCAGGGGCTGGGTCAGCCCCCCGAACGCCGCGCACCTCAATGCGCTGCTTGAGCTGGAGCAGGATTCGGGTCTGGCTGAGGTGTTTGCGGTGATGGACAATAAAACCCGCCTGCGCGGACGGCGGCAGGTCATTGAAGAGTTGCTGTCGGCCAGCAGCCAGGAAGCCCCCTTGCTGATCCAGATCGAGGACATCCACTGGGCCTCGCCCGAGATCCTGATGACCTGCTCTCATATAGCGGCGGCAACGCGGAATATCCCTTGCGTGTTGATGATGACAAGCCGGGCCGAAGGCGATCCGATTGACCGGGACTGGCAAATGGCAACCGATGGCGCGCTGGTGTCCAAGATGGAACTGGCGCCGATGGGGGAAGAACAGGCCAGACTGTTGGTCGAAGAATTCACGGCCATCGACCCCGAGTTGCTGGACACCTGTGTCAAACGCGCCGGGGGCAATCCGCTGTTTCTTGAACAGTTGTTGCGCAATACGGATGTACTTACCCAACAAAGCGTGCCCGGCAGTATTCAGGGGATCGTTCAGTCCCGACTGGATGCACTTGATCGAACCAGCCGCGCCGCCATTCAGGCAGCATCGGTATTGGGGCAGCGGTTCTCGCCAGAAGTTCTGAACTTCATTCTGGGTGAAGGGCATCTGGATACGACCAGCCTGATCCGATCCGCGCTGGTCCGAGAGGCAGGGCCTGACCTCATGTTCGCCCACGCGCTGATCCGGGATGGATCCTATGCGACGTTGGTCAAATCCGAGCGCGCGCGCCTGCACAGGCAGGCCGCCAAGTGGTTCGAGGATCGCGATGCGACCCTGTGCGCACAGCATCTGGACCGGGCCGGGGCGAATAACGCCGCGCAGGCGTATCTGGAGGCGGCAGACAAACTGATCCAGGCCTTCAGATTCGACGATGCCAGCCCATTGATCGAACGCGCCCTGGAACTGCCGTCCCCTGCAGGTGTCCGGTTCGACCTGCTGTGCGCTCGTGCTGAGACGCACAGGCTTCAGGGTCTGTCCGGCGACGCACTGCGTGAATTTCGGGAAGCTGCCCGGGTTGCCGAAACCGATGAGCAAATCAGCCGCGCGCATATCGGGCTGGCGCAGGCCGCACGGCAAGCCAGCCTGTATCAGGATGCCCTGGAGGCACTCGATATGGCTGAATCCGCCGCCGAGCGTTGCGGGTCAGAGCGGGATGTGGCTCAGATCAGCTACGTGCGCGGTAATGTTTATTTCCCTCTGGGCCGGGACAAGGAAGCGCTGAGCGCCAATGAACGCGCCCTGACGCTTGCCCGCAAACTTGGCTCTGCCCGCCTTGAGGTAGGGGCGCTAAGCGGATTTGGTGATGCAAACTTCATGAAAGCCACCATGAAGACAGCGACAGGCTTTTATACGCAGGCTGTTGAGCGGGCGCGCGAAAAAGGGCTGGTCCGCGATCTGGCTGCCAATCTGCACAATCTCAGCGTCGCGCGCAGTTACACCGGGGACGTCGCACAGGGCAAGGCGGACGCCATTGAGGCTATTGAAATCTCGCAAAAGTACTTTGCCTTTGTTCCGGAATGCGTTGCACAGACCTGCCTGGGCGTGGCCGAGACCTTTCTGGGCAACCTTGATCAGGCGCTGGACGCGTTCATTGTTTCAGCCGAAATTGCGGAACGCGTCGGGGCAAAACGTCTTGAGGCGCAGGCCCTTGAACACCTGGCGCGAACACAGGTTTATGCCGGACAGTCAGACCGCGCGCGTACGACCGGGCGTCGCGCGGTTGAAATCGCGCTTGAACATGGGCGGAACTTTGTAGGGCCCAAGGCTCTGTCGGCTCTGGCAATGGCCGAGACCAACCCTGATGAGCAAATGCGCTTGTTGAACCTGGGGTCTGAAATCATTGCCGAGGGATGTGTGGGGCACAGTCACCTGCACTTTTACTCGGATGCCAGCGCCGTCATGCTGGCGCGCGGCGATTGGGACGCAGCAATTGAATATGCGGATGGGCTTGCAGCCTTCACGACTACCGAGCCTTTGCCAATGGTCGATTTATCCATTTGTCAAACACGACTTTTGGCTGAAAGCGGACAGCAGAACACTCCGCCAATACAACACGGGGGGTATGCCGATCTGACAACGCAGTTTGCCGCTATGGGTATCACGCAATCCCTTCTGGGTTCAGTGGGGTTTCTGGCTGATTAGGTGACACGGCAGGAGGCTGAATGAGCGTTGAAAGAAAGGTGTGGCTGATTTCTGGCTTGTTGACCCTTGGGCTTGGGGGTCTCTTGCTCAAACTTTGGATCGAACTGAATCATTTTGAGGGTGATCCCACTCAACTTCCGGATCAGGCATCAGTGGACGCATATCTGGAAAAACTGGATGCCGTGCCGGATTACCGCGTTAAAACGGGGATCTTCTTAAAATCATTCAGCTTTCTTGGTGCCAGCGACGTGCAGGTCACCGGTTACGTCTGGCAGCGCTACATCACAGGTGTTCATGATGAGATCCGTCCGGCCGAGGGTGAGATCGGTTTTCTTCTGCCGGAAGCGGTCGATACAGCAAACGGCCTGATCGAAGAGGCCTATCGGCTGCCGCAACAAGATGGGTTGCTGATCGGGTGGTATTTTGAACAAACCCTTCGGCAGAGTTTTGACTACACCCGCTACCCCTTTGATCACAAAACGGTCTGGGTGCGCTTCTGGCCCGCATCTTTTGACATCAATGTTGCGCTGGTTCCTGACTTTGAGGCTTATTCCGCGACCGGTCCGGATGATATTTTCGGCATCGACAGTCAGATCGTGATGGGTACGTGGGAACGTGAGAACACCTATTTCGACTATAAGTTGTCAAGCCTGGATACGACGTTGGGCATCGCTCAGAACGCCTATCAAACCAACATGCCCGAGCTGCATTATAACTTTGTCATCAAACGCAATTTCGCAAACGCGTTCATCGTGCACATGGTCCCGCTGCTTGTCGTGACAATGCTGCTGTTTGGGGCGCTGATGACCGTCACGCGCCGCGAGGGGCTGGCCGATCGGCATGACTTCAGCACGTCCAGTGTAATCGGAACCTGCTCGGTTCTGTTTTTCGTGATCCTGTTGGCCCATGTGCAGCTGCGTGAAGGGTTCGCAGGTTCTCCTGTGATCTATATGGAGTCGTTCTTTTTCCTGATGTACTTCATGCTGCTGGCAGTTTCGGTCAATACATACCTGTTTGCGTCTGACGTTGAGACGTCGTTGCGGATCATCCACTATCGGGACAACCTTATTCCCAAGGCCGGGTTCTGGCCGTTCGTCCTGCTTTGTATGGTGGTGATCACGGCCTATAATCTCAGTTCCAAGGAAAGCCCGAAACCGCCACCAGTCAGCACAGTGGAAAACTAGATAGCCGGCTCGAATCCGGGCTTGGGTTCACCCTGCGCCATATCCAGCGTGTAGTCGCTGATGACATCTGATTTGCCGTCACGCCAGTTTTGCATGTACTTTTCAGGATCGGCGATCACATAGGCGTAGGCGGGTTTCATCACGCCATCCAAGATCACGTTGATCTTTTTGCGGATATAGACGTTCTTGGACGAGCCCGGACCATGATAACCTTCCAGTTTGTCCAGTTCGTGCAGGCCCGATTCCGTCACTCGGTAAACCTCTCCGCTTACTTGTTTGCCCATGCCCTGCTGATCGACAAGGGTCGCCATTCGGTGCAGGAAGCCACAGTTCGGATTGTCGCAGAAGGGTTCATTTGGAACGATCAGCGGCATTGGTTGCCGCGTGCGGGCAGGCCCGACAAAGTCATTCAAGACCCGGCTGTGAGCCTCATGGTTCGGGAACCCCTGTTTCAGGGAGCCGTATGTGAAATACAGATAGGTGGGTTCCTGAACGGCAATAAAGGTTTCGTCACGTCCCTGTTCCGCATCTTTTATCTTAAGATTGTGATCCTGCGCCCAAGCATCCAGCATGGTCCGGATTTCGGGTGCGATATCCACGCCCTGAACAAATTCAATGCACGAGGTTGCATCCATGCCTTTGGCGCGCAACAGGATGTCGACCATCCTTGGGGCTTTGTTCATCACAGCCACATGCAATGCCGTGAAACCGTGATCGTTGACGATATTGACGTCGATATCGCGGTCAATCAAATCCTGTGCCGCTTCATAGTCTGGCTTGCCCAGATCGTGACCGCCTTCGTTCAACTCTCCTTCGCCACCGGCCGCATAATGCAGCAATGAATCGCCGTGGGCCTCGTCCACGATATTGATGCCCACGACACCTTCATCGATGGCGCGGAACACACGTTTCCATTCATTGATATCATCAGCGGCGGCAGCCTCTCGGGCCCATTTGCACACGCGGTATTTTTGGTCGTCCAGTTCTTCGAACGCTTCGCCCAATGCTTCCATGATCTGGTCAGGTGTGGCCATCATGCCAATCCCCATCCGACCGTTTGACAGCCGGCCTTCCCGGGGACCTATGAAATCAATGCCCAGCGTCTTCAGTCTTGCGACATTGTTCTGGGTGGTGATGTTGTTCCACATATTCGTGTTACAGGCCGGGCACAGGATCACGGGCTTCTTCTGGTACTGCCACGCCACAAAGACCGAGGTCAGAAGGTTATCGGCGATCCCGTTTGCCACTTTGCCCATGGTGTTGCAGGTGATAGGAGCGACGATCACGCAATCGGCCCAGTCGCATAGCGCCAGATGAGACGCTCGCACCGGCATGTCGAATTCCATGTAACGGAAGTTCCATTCATCATCGTCGCGGTAGTAGTCGTTATGGGTGATCTTGGCGTCGATCCGTTCAGCGCCGAAGTCCCGAAAGAACTTCTCGGCCGAAGTGGAAGGGATCAGTTTGACATTGTGTCCGGCGTCGACGATGCGCTCAACCAGTTCGGGGATCTTGTCTGCCGCTGATGATCCGCAGGCACAAAGCAGCACGTTGCGTTTGCCGCTGCTTACCTGGTTCATCACACCTTTGGGATAGCCGAACATGTTCTTGTTCAGGCTGGGCGTCTCTTCAAGCTTGGAAACGGGAAGACCCGCTTCGATCATGCGGTCCTGAAGGTGACCCGCCTTGATCATGTCCACAATGTCTTCCAGCTTTTCGCCTTTGCTGATGCATTGGCCTTGGAAAAACAGGTAGGGAACTTTGGGTTTTTCACCTAAAGATATCAGCTGACGTCGCATCTTTATCGCGTTGGGGTCGCGACCGCCCACATCCACCTGCTTTACGCTGGTCGCACCGATGTTCGAAAGAACACTTCTGAGCATGTAGGACCACGGGTCTTCATCTTCATAAAACAGAACCATGGGGTTGTTCCGGATAATGCTGGTGACATCTCCGGGGTCTTCGGGCGGCTCAACCGTTTCGATCACCAGCAACGCCGGGTTTTCCAGATCGCGTAGCCCGCGGAAGATGTTGCCACGAGGGGCTTGCCAGACCTGTGACGTTGCGGGGCTCATGTCGACGATCGTCACAAGGTCGGTTGCTTCATCATATGCGATACACAGGCACCAGAATTCTTCGAGCAACGCGGTTTCCCGGTAAACGTTTACCGGCGGGCGGATGGCTTCGATCCCGGTGACCCGATTAAAGTCGATATTGATCATCAGGTGACGGTCCGTGTTGGCGTCCAGGCCCTGAAGTTGCATCTTGAACCAGTCTTCGGGGGTATCGATCGATGTGTCCTCGCGCGTTCCGAAACTGCGAAGTGAACTGCTCAGGTGTATGTTTTCAGCCGCGTTCAGATATTTCTGGGCCATGTTGTGCATGTCCGCGGCCGTGGCCACCCGTGAGACAACATCCGTGAAAGAGGCTTCGGTGGCCCGCAGCAGCTCGTCTTCGTCCACCTTGTCATCGCCGTGAATGGCCAGGCTTTCCACCAACACACCTAAGGAGTTCATGTTCGGAGTGGCGCGGCGGAACAGGTTGCGCCGTTTCTTGGGGTCTTTTGCCAGATAGAGCGTGCTGTCGACATAGTTGCATCGTTGCTTGAATGTCTTCAGATGCGTCTTGACCGCGGCACGCGCCGAGAAGCGCAAAATGCCACGCGACCGCATCGAGGTTCCGTCACGGTCCGACATCGCCTTCCAAAGCCGGTCTGCGGTTGTAACCCAAAGCTTGCCGTATTTCTCAGGATGTACGTCCATCATGTGCACCAGCCCAGTGCTTGGGTTGCACTTGGCGATTACGGCAAAATGCCCGCCCGGCATATTCGCTTTGCCATGGGCGACGCCGACCTGAAAATTCGCCACCAGAATATCATTGTCACCACCCAGCCGGTTGGATTCGTCAATCGCATCCAGCAACAGCTGCACGTTTGTCGTGTCCTCGTCCATGAAATAGGCCTGAACCTGAACACTGTCCCGCAAGCCCTGCGAATGAATGTAGGTACAGGCGACGTCAAACAGCTCACCCAGTGAGATACCGTCATTGACGACGAAAGACGAAGGCAGCGCGCATTCACGGAAAATGTCGTTCACTTCGCAACTGAAGCCCAACGCGGACATGCTGAGGGCGGCAGCCGTCACGCTGCAACAATTGATCGGCTGCTGGAAGTTCTGCAATTGAACACTGACCAGATCGCCGAACATCGTGGCGAAGCAGGGTTGCCGGATTTCCTCTGGTATCTGACGCCAGTTCTCGCTGGACAGAAAAGCCACCCGCGATCCGTCCAGCGCGAGCGCTTCGAGGCTGACGGGAATGTCTGATATCTGAAGGTGCTCTTCATAGAAATAGTCACCGACATCCGCGCTGGCCAAAGGATTACCGTTCTGCCGCAGCTGAACCACACCGCGCAGAACAACATACATGCCGCTTGCTGGCAGAACCGTGTTGTCGGTCACCTCGATACATTCGAAATGACGGTTGATGACTGACGGGTCGGCAATCTTGGCCTCGCCCGGCAGAACCTTGTATATCAGGTTCCAGTCTGCGTCATTTGGGATATATGATCTGGATGTTTCAATTTGATCTATAAGCACAACTGTTCCCCCCGGAGTTGCGTTTCAAATGTCTAATTGCGGCCAGCAGGGGCTTTCGGGTTTTCGATGCGCAGATACCCGTCATTCAGAATTAAGGACGCGTCTGTTTTTGCCTTTCACTGGCCAGGGCCGGCCTGCCAAAGAGAAAAAGTATAAGCAAATTGGCCCAATTGGCTGCACAGTATCCGATTTTTGAATAAAAATCACGATGGCAGTGATGTTGGGTTTAGGCCGTCCGCTCCGGCAGGCAAATATGCGGTGCACCTTATGCACCGAAGGGGGCCGAAAAGCTGTCGGATTTCAGGCTGATCTTCCGTTTAATCGGCGAACAGGTAGTCCAGCCGCATCACCACGCTGGCCTTTTCTTCGTCCACCCCTAGAAATTCGGATATGACAGCTACGTTTTCGGCGCGCTGGGCGGTTTCCCGCAGTCGCAGGTAATTGTCCAAACCGGCGGCGCGGATTTGTTGGGACTCGTAACTCAGATCGTTGCGAAGTGTCGGCAGCAGATGGGAAACAGTCTCGACCGGGCTGTTGTCCCCCGCCAAGCCGACGCGGCGCGCATGTCCGATTAGGTATTCGTCCGAATATTCGCATTCGACCTCAAGCACATGGGTTTTGGCCTGATCACCGCTGAAATCCTGAACTACGTCCAGATTGGCCGGGTCGAGGCACAGAACCAACTGGTTTGATCCGAAACTTTCGAAAAGCATTCGTACAACGGCCCGCCGATGGCGCGAGCGCTTGGTCAGCGTCGTTTCAATACCGCCCAGATCAGGCAGTTGAGTTTCCTCTTCGTTAAACAGGTATTCGACGCAGGGGATATCTGTTTCAGACGCGATCTGATCGACCAGCCTTTTGGCGACATGCCACTTCTTGCACACGATCACAAACAGCTCTCGGTCGGGGCCCAGAACACTTCCGGCCTCCCAGAAACGTTGCCCGAACCGGCGCCCGATGCGCCCCCGGCCGGCCAGAAACGCATACAGACTGCGCCCCTCGTTCGAGATGGAAAAATCGATGCCCTCACTCGCGTAAAGTGAGCCGAGACGCTCTTTCAGTTCATGCGCCTCTGGGCTGATCTTGCGGGCAAACAAATAGTCCTGACCCAGAAGCATGTCATAGTGATCGTTGTAGAACGTGACGGGCATTCCATAATCCGAAAACATCAGGAATGTCGGTGTACGGTTTTCGATTTCACCCTTCGGGATCAGATGGCGTACCAGCGTTTGAAAGAAGGTTTCATCGGGTATCCAGGTGGTCGCAAAAAACCGGATCACGTCCCTGCGCTGTCGCAGGAAGTCCAGAATCATCTCGACCGTTCGGCGGCGCAGACACCACCATTGGCTGCCTATCATAACCTGAAGGTCTTCGGGAATTCGCCGCGTCAGCCCGAAACGCTTCTGCGTTTCATAGGCAGCGTAGAATAGTTTCGGCTGGGTGCGTTCATTGAAATAATGGCGATAGATTAGCCGGTCTTCTTTCATGCCGGTCTTGATCCAGTCGCTTTCGAAAAAGTCGTGGCTTTCAATGAAATCCTTGTCGTGATTATCCAGAAACCGATGGGTGTATTCTGCCGTTTTGATCGCCATGCAATCACCGGACAGCATGTAAAAATGCGTGGCGCGGGGGAAGGTTTCGACAGCAGCCTGCAAGGCGTTCAGCGTGGCCTGCACCAGCGACCATTCTCCCCAGCCGCATTTGATACGCCTTTTGGCAAAGGTCACGTTCGGATTTTGATCCAGCGCGGAACGAATGCGCCCGTAGGCTTCGGCGCTGGCACGGGCGTCAAAGTGAATAGCCATGCAATCGCCCGCAGCGGTCAGCTGTTCAGCCTGTGCAATGATTGCATCAGGGTCCTTATGGCATAGCAATATATAAGCAATCTTCGCCATCGAGGTTAGGTAATTTCCGTTTCTGCCCGGTTTCAACCGTGATACTGAGGATGAGCGATTGAATAAACAGAATAATTTTGGTTCCTTGTTATCAAAAGCTGGCATATCGGTTTGAGACCAGACCAGCGTAGGAGGCACAGCAGATGGGTTTTCCCGGTACCTGGATGACCGAGAGCGAAAGCATGGTGTACCGCGTCGTGCCCAAATGCGCCTGCTCGACCATTGGGCAGATCATGTATTATTCGGATCACGGCCAGTTCTTTGACGGTGACATCCATGACGCCAAGGATGGCATGCACAAATGGGCCTTTGATCAGAGCCAGGATCTGATTTCCAAAAATGTGCGCGATCATGCTTCGTATTCCTTTACCTGTGTGCGCAACCCATACACGCGTATTCTGAGCTCGTTTTTCGACAAGATCTGCGGGATTCAGCGCAACGGCAAACGGTATCGTGGCAATCTGGTGCCGACGCTGATCTACAATTACGGGATCGAGGTGGGCGGTGACGATGGCAAGGGAGAGTTTGACCAAATCGCCAGCTTTCGCCGGTTCCTGCTGTTTGCGCGGGATACCATCCGCTGGCGACGCCCGATGGACCCGGACATTCACTGGTCGGCCATGTCTGGTCACGTGTCGACCTTCATCGTGAACGGTGGCCGTTATGATCGGATCTTCTGGACCGAAGCGTTCAACGACGGGATGCAGGGTGTCTTGGACAATACCAAGCTGAAGCACTCTATTTCGCTGTCCGAAATACCCCGGTTCAACGAATCCGAAGGCCATGGCCCCAAGCGCGCACATCCGGTCGAGGATTATTTCGACGACCTGTCGATGCATCTGGTCTATGAGATCTACAAGCAGGATTTCGAGTTGTTCAAATACGATTTCGAAAACCCGGCCAACAAGATGCCGATCGGCGAAATCGATCTGGACGAAATTCACGCCAAGCTGGGCGATTGATCTTAAGGCAGGACGCCCCGTCCACTGTCAACGTTTCATGCGAAACATCTGCTCTGGTTTAGCCCGAGAGCGCCTGTGCATGATCGGGTTACCGGTCTGCCGCGTCAGCAGACCGGTAATGTGTCAGTTTAGACTTGGCGTACGGCACCTTTTGCCGCGCTGGTGGTCAGCTTGGCATAGGCCTTCAGCGCAGTAGACACCTTGCGTTTGCGCGGCGCAGCAGGCACCCAGCCTTTTGCGTCCTGTGCTTCGCGCCGGGCGGCAAGCTCTTCATCTGAGACGGCCAGATTGATCGAGCGGTTGGGGATGTCGATTTCAATCGTGTCGCCATTCTGGACCAGACCAATCTCTCCGCCTTCAGCCGCCTCGGGTGAGACATGGCCGATCGACAGACCGGATGTTCCACCCGAAAACCGCCCGTCGGTTAGCAGGGCGCAGGCTTTGCCCAGACCCTTCGATTTCAGATAGGATGTCGGGTACAGCATTTCCTGCATCCCCGGACCGCCACGCGGGCCTTCATAGCGGATCACCACCACGTCGCCCTCTTTCACCTTGCCAGTGAGAATATCGCTGACTGCCTGATCCTGGCTTTCGCACACGTAAGCCGAGCCGGTGAATTGCAGAATATTGCCATCCACACCAGCGGTTTTCACGATGCAGCCGTCGCGGGCGATGTTGCCGAACAGAACCGCCAGACCACCGTCCTGACTGAACGCGTGTTCCTTGGACCGGATCACGCCGCCCTTGCGATCAGTGTCCAGTTCCTTGAACCGGTTCGACTGGCTGAACGCCTGTGTGGTGCGCACACCGCCGGGGGCGGCCTTGAACAGTTCCTGTGCCTTGGGGTTGTTGGCGATGGTGATGTCCCAGTTGGCAATCGCCTCGCCCATCGTGGCCGAATGCACCGTGCTGCATTCGTTGTGCAGCAGGCCCGCGCGGCTGAGTTCACCCAGGATCGAGAAGATACCACCGGCACGGTGGACGTCTTCCATATGCACATTTTCGGTGTTGGGCGCGACTTTGCAGAGGCAGGGAACACGACGGCTGAGGCGGTCCATATCGGCCATGGTGAAGTCAACTTCACCCTCATGCGCGATGGCCAGCAGGTGCAGCACCGTGTTGGTCGATCCACCCATGGCGATATCAAGGCTCATGGCATTTTCGAACGCATCAAAGGTGGCAATCTCACGGGGCAGAAAGCCTTTTTCATCCAGATCGTAATGGCGCTTGGTAATCTCGACGATCCTGCGGCCGGCTTCAAGGAACAGTTCTTTGCGGTCTGCGTGCGTCGCCAGAGTCGAGCCGTTACCCGGCAGGGCCAGACCCAGCGCCTCGGCCAGACAATTCATCGAATTCGCGGTGAACATGCCCGAACATGAACCACATGTGGGGCAGGCGTTTTCTTCGATGTGCTGAACCTGTTCGTCGGTGAACTTGTCGTTCGCAGCGGCCACCATAGCGTCCACAAGGTCAATCTTCTTGGCTTCCAGATCGGCGATGTCGATCTTGCCCGCTTCCATCGGACCGCCTGAGACGAAAATGGCCGGGATGTTCAGACGCATGGCGGCCATCAGCATGCCGGGAGTGATCTTGTCGCAGTTCGAAATGCAGACCATAGCGTCCGCACAATGGGCGTTGACCATATATTCGACCGAATCCGCGATCACTTCGCGTGAGGGCAGCGAATACAGCATCCCGTCATGGCCCATGGCGATACCGTCATCCACGGCGATCGTGTTGAACTCTTTCGCCACGCCACCTGCGGCTTCGACCTCGCGCGCGACCATCTGGCCCAGGTCCTTCAGATGCACGTGACCCGGCACAAACTGGGTGAATGAGTTGACGATGGCGATGATCGGTTTGCCGAAATCGTCGTCACCCATACCTGTGGCCCGCCAAAGGCCACGTGCGCCAGCCATGTTGCGGCCATGGGTAGAGGTTCTGGATCGGTACATTGGCATGATGCTGTTTTCCCTGTTGCCTCGGGTTGCATAATTCGGGGTTCGTACGTTATAGCGCACGTAGCACATGTGCGTTATAACGTACAAGGTAAATCGCAGGGCGCGGGTATGGCTATGGACGACATTACGCTGAAATTACGGGATGTGCGGACAGCTTCGGGGTTGAGCCTGTCCAAAGTCGCCGAGATGACCGGGGTCAGCAAAGCCATGCTTGGCCAGATTGAGCGCGGCGAATCGAGCCCAACGATCGCCACGCTTTGGAAAATCGCCAAAGGCTTTCAGATACCGCTCAGCGGGTTGATCGACACAACGCTGGGCGATCCATCGGTCTTTCAGACTGTAACCTTTCCCGGCAGTATCGAGGTCAAGATCGTCTTTCCCTTCGATCCCGCACTGGGAGCCGAGACTTTTCACGTGAACCTTGCCGCGAACCAAAGCCACGAATCCCCGGCTCATGCCGCCGGGGTGACCGAGGAAGTATTTGTCCTCAGCGGTACTTTGGAAATTCTGCGTGGCGAGGAATGGGTGCCCTTACAGGCCGGGCAGGGGTTGCGCTTTGCTGCGGACCTGCCGCACGGGTATCGCGCCGGTTCGCAAGGAGCCGCGTTTCTAAACATGCATCACTATGCGCAACACACTGAATCTCCTGAAAATGGCACGGCCCAGATATGACGGCTATCTTTGACACACTTACCATCGTGGATGCCATCGGCTCATTCGGGGCGCTGATCGTGGTGGCGGCGTATTTCGCGACGCAGATGCGGATGATGAATTCCGATGACCTGGCCTTTCCGGTGATCAACCTGCTGGGGTCTGTCCTGATCGTCTTTTCGCTGCTTGAGAATTTCAATCTGGCCTCGATGCTGATCGAAGGGTTTTGGATTGTGATCAGTGTCATCGGCATCATCCAGCATTTCCGCCTGCGCAAGGCGCGATAATTCCTGAGGTCAACAAGCGCTAGCGCTATCCAGCCTTGAACGCCCATGCCACGGGGTATAGGGAAACCCCAAGCTCGCTTAGGGGAGGCTTTGATGCAGGACGATCCAAAAACCCTCGTATCCACCGAATGGCTGGCCGCGCATATGAAAGACCCGGATCTGCGGATTCTGGACGGGTCGTGGTATTTGCCCGCGCAAAACCGTGATGCCAAGGCCGAATATGATGCCGGGCATATCCCCGGAGCACGGTTCTTCGATATTGATGAGATATCAGATCACCGTTCCGACTTGCCTCATATGGCGCCACCGGTCGAAAAATTCATGTCACGCCTGCGGGCCATGGGTGTCGGTGATGGTCATCAGGTTGTGGTTTATG
The DNA here is from genome assembly GCF_056542185.1 of Ruegeria sp. AE4. Classification (NCBI taxonomy): domain Bacteria; kingdom Pseudomonadati; phylum Pseudomonadota; class Alphaproteobacteria; order Rhodobacterales; family Roseobacteraceae; genus Ruegeria; species Ruegeria sp. AE4. The sequence goes on from NZ_JBQFZK010000008.1 coordinate 29,245, forward strand.
ATGGTGCCGGGCTGATGTCCGCAGCGCGCGTTTGGTGGCTGTTCCGTCTTATGGGGCAGGAAAACATCGCGGTTCTGGATGGGGGTTTGCCAAAATGGCAGGCCGAGGGGCGCGAGATCGAGGATCTGCCTCCGGTCATTCGCGACCGCCACATGACCGTTCGCGTGCAAAACCAGCTTGTCCGGGACGTCACGCAAGTTTCCGCCGCCGCCAAGCTGGCGGATCACGAAATCATCGATGCCCGCTCGGCCGACCGATTTGCCGGAACCGCACCCGAGCCGCGCGAAGGGCTGCGTTCGGGCCATATTCCGGGCTCGCGCAATGTGCCCTTTGGGCAGTTGTTGAACGCCAACGGAACAATGAAGTCGCCCGAGGACTGCCGCGCCATATTCGAGGCTGCAGGCGTCGATCTGTCTAAGCCGGCGATCACCTCTTGCGGTTCGGGTGTCACGGCCGCCATTCTCAGCCTTGCGTTGGAACGCATGGGCAAGAAAGACCACTCGCTTTATGACGGCTCCTGGGCTGAATGGGGTGCCTTCCCGACCCTGCCCGTCGCAACCGGAGAGAACTGATGTTCGAGAACCTGAAACCGCAGCCCGCCGACAAGATTCTGGCGCTGATGCAGATGTACCGCGAAGACCCGCGTGATCAGAAGATCGATCTGGGTGTTGGTGTTTACAAGAATGCCGAAGGCGTGACGCCGGTGATGCGCGCGGTGAAAGCCGCCGAACAGCGCATCTGGGAAGAACAGGAAACCAAGGCCTATACCGGTCTGGCCGGTGATCCGGCCTATGCGGATGCGATGATCGGATTGATTTTGGGTACTTCGGTGCCGCGTGGCAACATCGCCGCAGTGGCGACACCCGGAGGCACCGGCGCCTGCCGTCAGGCGTTCGAGTTGATCCGGATGGCGAACCCTTCGGCACGTGTGTTTGTGTCGAACCCGACCTGGCCCAACCATCTGTCGATCCTGAATTACCTGGGGATGGAAACCGTTCAGTATCGTTACTTCGATGAAGAGACCCGGGGCGTCGATTTCGATGGGATGATCGCAGACCTGAAATCCGCCAAAGCGGGTGACGTGGTTTTGCTACATGGCTGCTGCCACAATCCGACCGGTGCCAATCTGAACATGGTGCAATGGCAGGAGGTTGTGAACCTGATCAATGCGCTGGGCCTCGTTGCGATGATCGACATTGCCTATCAGGGTTTCGGTGACGGTCTGGAAGAGGATGCGCAAGGCGTGCGGCTGGTGGCCTCATCGGTAAAGGAATGTCTGATTGCGGCGTCATGTTCCAAAAACTTCGGCGTTTATCGCGAGCGCACCGGGTTGCTGATGGCCGTCAGTGACAACGCGGCTGAAACGGCGTTGAATCAGGCCACGCTGGCGTTTTTGAATCGCCAGAACTATTCCTTCCCGCCTGACCACGGCGCGCGCGTGGTGACGACCATTCTTATGGATGAGGCGTTGCGGGCAGACTGGGCAACTGAACTGGAAGAGGTTCGGCTGTCCATGCTGGGCCTGCGCCAGCAATTGGCTGACGAGTTGCAGCGTCTGGCCGGATCCGACCGGTTTGGGTTCATCGCCCAGCACCGCGGAATGTTCTCGCGTCTTGGGGCGGCACCGGAACTGGTCGAGAAACTGCGCGTTGAACACGGTATCTACATGGTCGGCGACAGTCGCCTGAACATTGCCGGGCTGAACGCAGCGACTGTGCCGATTTTGGCCAAAGCAATTGTGGATGTCGGGGTTTAAACGCCGACGCGACATTCGAAACGGAAACCCGGGCGCGAACGCCCGGGTTTTTTTGTCAGGTGGCGGCAAGGCTTAGCCTTTCGAGAATTCGGGGTATGCTTCCATTCCCAGTTCCGCCATGTCGAGGCCGTTGATCTCATCCTCTTCGCTGACACGGATGCCGACGGTGGATTTCAGGATCGTCCACAGGATCAGTGCGCCGACAAAGGTGAAAACGCCGTATGCGACGATGCCCAGTAGCTGCGCGCCCAGGCTTGCGTCACCGTAGAAGACGACGGCGATGGTGCCCCAGATGCCACAGAACAGGTGGACCGGGATGGCACCGACAACATCATCGATCTTGAACTTGTCCAGCATCGGGACCGCGAAGACCACGATAATACCACCCACGGCACCGATCCACAGGGCACCGAACAGGGTTGGGGCCAGCGGTTCGGCCGTGATCGAGACCAGACCCGCCAGCGCGCCGTTCAGCACCATCGTCAGGTCGGGCTTCCTGTACAGAACCTGAGTCAGGATCAGCGCTGCAACCGAGCCCGAAGCAGCCGCCATGTTGGTGTTGGCAAAGATGCGTGACACGTCCGATACATCACCCACTGTTCCCATCGCCAGCTGCGAGCCGCCGTTGAATCCGAACCAACCCAGCCACAGGATGAACGTTCCCAGGGTCGCCAGCGCCAGGTTAGAGCCGGGCATCGGGTGAACTTTGCCATCTTTGTACTTGCCGATCCGCGGGCCCAGGATAAGGGCCCCTGCCAGCGCAGCCCAGCCACCGACCGAGTGTACGATGGTCGAACCGGCAAAGTCCGCGAAGCCCTTGGCATCCAGCCAGCCGCCGCCCCATTTCCATGAACCGGAAATCGGGTACATGATGCCTGTCAGCACGATGACGAAGATCAGAAAGGGCCAAAGCTTGATCCGTTCCGCCACGGCGCCGGAAACGATGGATGCGGTCGCGGCCACGAACACAAGCTGGAAGAAGAAGTCTGAACCGACCGAAGCATAGTCCAGTGCCGCATCCGCCGGCGCAACACCAACCGCATCAAGCGTTGTGGTCGAGAAGAACGGGCCAAGCCAGCCCGTGATGGACCAACCGTCGCCGGGATACATCAGGTTGAACCCGATCAGCCAGTACATGATTGCGGCAAATGAAAACAATGCCACGTTCTTGATCATCTGCATGGCAACGTTCTTGGATCGTACCAGACCGCCTTCCAGCATGGCGAAACCTGCGGCCATGAAGAAAACAAGAAAGCCCGCCATCAGAAACAGCAGCGTGGTAAAGATATACTGGGTGTGCTGTGCCGCTTCGCCGGTTGCGGCGGCCTCTTGCGTAAGACCCATCTGCGGCAGCGCAACAATGGCGGCGGCAGGGATGAGAGATTTCATCAGGTTCATTGTCAGTCCTCGAATGATTGTGAGTGGGCGCACTTACAGCGCGTCCTCGTTGGTTTCCCCGGTACGCACACGCATCGCCTGTTCGACATCGAGGACAAAAATCTTGCCGTCACCGATCTTGCCGGTTTTGGCGGTTTTGGTGATGGTCTCGACGATCTGGTCGGCCATTGTCGCAGGCACCACGATCTCAAGCTTGATCTTGGGCACGAAGTTCACCGCATATTCGGCACCACGATAGATTTCGGTGTGACCGGACTGCGAGCCGAAGCCCTTGATCTCGGTTACCATCATGCCGCGCACGCCAGCCTCGGTCAGTGCTTCGCGCACCTCCTCCAGCTTGAACGGCTTGATTGTCGCAATGATCAGTTTCACGTCTTTCCCCTCTGATTGTCCGGTGGGACCGGCTTGTTTGCACCTGCAGAAAAAAAGCGCGCCGCGGCGCAGTAAGAAACGCTTTCGGGGCCAAAACCTGTCGGAAAATAATGCGAAGTTGCACAATTTTTGCACAACACAGTCGTTGCGACTAATAATTGAGCACTATAGAGAGGGGAAATTCCGGAAATTCGGACCTCTACATACTGCGGTTGTCGAGGTATGGTGACCAAAAAGTATAACCGGGCAGAGTTTGAGCATGACTGAGTCCAAGCGCCGCAAGCCGACATTGGTCGCGGATAGACGGTACCCTTCAAAGGGCCGAAAACCGGCGGCGACCAAAAGCGCGGCGGGCAAGAAATCGACGGCGCGCAAAACGGCCACGCGCAAAACCACACGCAGGAAAACCCGCAAGTCATCAGGGGGCAAAGGCGGGGGTATCTTTCGTCGCTTGTTCCGATGGATCTGGCGGCTGATCTGGGGCTTGACCTGGCGTGTCGGTGCGGTTTCGGCCATGCTGCTCGCGCTGGCGGTGGGTATCGTTTACGCAACCTTGCCGGATGTGGATGCCTTGCTAGATGGGCGCGCGCGGGGTTCCGTGACCTTGCTGGATCGTGACGGCAAGGTCTTTGCCTGGCGTGGCGATCAGTTTGGTGGCGTGATCACAGCCGATACCGTGTCTCCACATCTGAAAAACGCGGTTGTCGCAACCGAAGACAAACGATTTTACCGGCATTTCGGGGTCAGCCCGCGTGGTGTCGCCAGCGCGGTCAGCATCAACCTGAAAGAAGGCCGAGGGCCTTTGTCCGGGCATGGCGGATCGACGATCACGCAACAGACCGCGAAACTGCTGTGTCTGGGTGTTCCCTATGATCCCGGCGATTGGGATTCCGAGGCTGCGTATGAGGCCGACTGCCGTCAGGGCTCCTTGTGGCGCAAGGCCAAGGAGGCTGTCTATGCGCTGGCAATGGAAGTGAAATACTCCAAGGACGAGGTCCTGACGATCTACCTGAACCGCGCTTTTCTTGGCGCAGGCGCGCGTGGGTTCGAAGCCGCAAGCCAGCGCTACTTTGGAAAATCTGCCGCCGAGGTTTCGCCCGCAGAGGCCGCGATGCTGGCTGGTCTGCTGGTTGCGCCTACACGCTATGCGCCGACCAACAACCTGCAACGGTCTCAGGATCGAGCGCGGCTGGTGATCGGTCTGATGGAGGATCAGGGATATCTGACCGCCGCACAAGCCAGCGAAGCGCGTACGCGCCCGGCGCAACTGTCTGAAGCTGCAGCTGCCCGAGCGGGCGGCTATTTCGCAGATTGGGTTGTTTCGGAACTTCCCAGTTATTTTGGTGATAACACAACCGAAGATGTTGTGATTCAGACGACTTTGGATCAGCGGATTCAGCGATCGGCGGAAGAGGCTTTGCAATTCATCTTTCAGGAAAAGGTGCGCGAAGGCTCCAAGGCGCAGGCGGCCATCGTGGTCATGTCCGCGGACGGAGCGGTGAGAGCCATGGTCGGCGGCCGAGAAACACGGGTTGCCGGGGTGTTCAACCGGGCCACCATCGCCAAGCGCCAAACCGGTTCGTCCTTCAAACCTTTTGTCTACGCTACCGCGCTGGAACTCGGCTATTCGCCGCTGGATACGGTGATGGATGAACCTTACTGCGTGGACATTCCCGGGTCCGGTCAATGGTGCCCCAAGAACTATACCAACAAGTACTACGGGCGCGTGTCACTGGCGGATGCGTTGAAGAACTCGCTGAATATTCCGGCGGTGAAAGTTGCCGAGATTTCGGGTTTGGATAACGTCCGCACCGTGGCCAGTGGTTTTGGCATTGCCAGCGATCTGGCGCAAGGTCCGGCCTTGGCGCTGGGCGCGTCGGAAAGCACGCTGATTGAGATGACGGGGGCTTATGCAGGTATTCTGAACGGCGGCTCTGCCGTTGAACCTTATGGCCTGACCGAGTTGAAGCTACTGGGTGATGAAGCACCTGTCATGGTTACGACAACCGGTATCGGTGAACGGGTGATTAACGACGCGGCTGCCAAACAGCTGACATGGATGATGGAACGTGTGGTGTCCGAAGGCACAGGTGGACGGGCCAAGTTGCCCGGCTGGCAGGTGGCGGGCAAAACGGGCACAACCCAGGCGGCGCGGGATGCATGGTTCATCGGATTTACTGCGGATTACGTAACCGGTGTTTGGATGGGCTACGACGACAACACGCCCCTATCTGGTGTGACCGGCGGAGGTTTGCCTGCGGAAATCTGGAGAGAAACCATGCTGCGTGTCACCGAAGGGATGACACCGACACCCTTGCCGATGATGGCACCAGCGCCGCCGGTTCAGGTCGCACAGCCACAACCGCGTCGAAAGCGCGGAGGCTTTGCCGATGATATCAACAATCTGCTGAAGAATATTTTCGGCGGAAACTAGTGCCGTCTTTGATGGAAAAACGAAAAAGGCGGTGCATCGGGCACCGCCTTTTGTCATTTCGCTGTTTCGTGTTTCAGACGCTGGCATCCAAGGCCGCAAGGATCGCGTCGCCCATTTCAGTGGTTGATACGGGCTGAACGCCCTCATCTGCAAGCAGGTCGCCGGTGCGTACACCATCGGCCAATACTTTCTCGATCGCGGCCTCCAGACGATCCGCTTCTTCGCCCTGATCAAAGCTGTAGCGCAGGGCCATAGCAAAGCTGAGGATACAGGCGATCGGGTTGGCTTTGCCCTGACCGGCGATATCCGGGGCCGAGCCATGGACGGGTTCATACATTGCCTTGGGCCGACCATTAGCCATCGGCGCGCCCAGAGAGGCCGAAGGCAACATGCCCAGCGACCCGGTCAGCATCGCGGCGCAGTCGGACAGGATGTCACCGAACAGGTTGTCGGTCAGGATCACATCAAACTGTTTCGGTGCGCGCACAAGCTGCATCGCGCCGTTGTCGGCGTACATATGGCTCAGCTCAACTTCGGGGTAGTCCGCTGCGACGCGGGTGACGACTTCGCGCCACAGGATGCCCGATTCCATCACGTTGGCTTTTTCCATTGAGCACAGCTTTTTGTTGCGGCGCATTGCCAGTTCAAAAGCCGAGCGCGCGGCGCGTTCAATCTCGGATTCGGTGTAACGCTGGGTGTTGATGCCGACGCGTTCGTTGCCTTCCTCGAAGATGCCGCGCGGCTCACCGAAATAGACGCCCGAGGTCAGTTCGCGCACGATCATGATGTCGAGACCGGCAACGATGTCTTTCTTCAGCGAAGAGAAATCGGCAAGCGCGTCAAAACACTGCGCGGGGCGCAGGTTCGAATACAGGTCCATTTCCTTACGCAGGCGCAGCAGGCCACGCTCGGGTTTCAGGCTGAAATCCAGATCGTCGTATTTCGGACCGCCGACAGCGCCCAGCAGAACCGCGTCAACCTCTTGCGCTTTTGCCATGGTCTCATCGGACAGAGGCTTGCCGTGGGCGTCATAGGCGGCACCACCCACCAGGTCCTCGCTCACGTCAAATTGAAGACCACGATTGGCACCGAACCAATCGATGATTCTGCGCACTTCGGCCATAACTTCTGGGCCAATTCCGTCTCCGGGCAGGATGAGGAGCGAGGGGTTGGGCATGAAGGGTCTCCTTGCGTTTTGTTGCACAGGCCCTAGCGTCTGCGCAGCATCGGGTCAATGAGACAGACCTGTCAAAACACAAGGAAAATACATGCTGACACCTGGAAATCCGGTTCCTGCACTGAAAATTGAAACCGTCGCCCATGGCGGTTTCGACCTTGAGACCAACAAGGGCGAAAACGGAACGCTGGTGATTCAATATCGCGGATTGCATTGCCCGATCTGCATCAGACAGATGACCGAGGCCGAGGCGGCGCTGGACGATTTCGCGGCGCTGGGTGTCGAGGTTATCATGATCACCACCGATACCGCCGAACGTGCCGCTGAAACCGCCGCAAAAGCCAATGTTTCCCGCTTACGCGTAGGCCACAGCCTGCCCCTGTCTGAGGCGCGGGAGGGTTGGGGGCTGAACATCTCGACCAAGCGCGAAGGCAGTGCCGAACCAGACCTGTTCGCAGAGCCCGGACATTTCTACATCGCACCTGACCGGACGCTGTACTATGCTTGGCGACAGACCACGCCTTTCGGTCGCCCGTCGATGTCGGATATCGCGGGTGGTCTGAAGTTCACGTTGGGCAATAACTACCCGGCGCGCGGAACGTATACGGGCCCTCTTTGATCCTCAGAGGCTGGCCTTGAGCCCTTCTGCCAGCAAATCCCAGACCCTGCGGATACGTGGGGTCTGGCGCATGGCCTGCGGCGCAGCCAACCACACGGGCAGAACCGGGATTTCAACATCCAGCGGCAAGATTTCGACATCCGGGTCGGCTTCGGCCATCTGGACCTGACTGAAGCCAATGCCGCATCCCGCGCGGATCAGTTCCCAATAGGCGCTTTGCAGATCGCAGCGGGTCGCAAAACTGTTGCGGCTTGCGGGCCATCCTTTTTCGCGCATGGCCTTGATGATTTCCTGATTGGCGTCAAACCCCACAAGGTCGTGGGAAAAAAGTTCCTCGGGTGTCTTGGGGCGTCCCTTACGGTCGAGATAGGACCTGGCCGCGCAAAAGCATAACGGCACCTCGCCCAGATAACGCGAAATGATATCCATCTGCGCGGGGCGATACATGCGAACGGCAATATCTGCCTCGCGGTATAACAGGTTTTCCGTGGTATCGGTGGCGACCAGCTCAAGTTGAATGGCGGGTTCCTGCCTTCGGATATTCGCCAGAATCGGAGGCAGCAGATGATGCGACGCGAAGACCGAAGCGGTGATGCGGACCGAGCCTTCAAGCTGCTGCGACTGCCCTGCGGCGGCAAGGCTGAAGGCAGTCATGGCGCTGTGCATTTGCTGCGCCATCGGCAAGAGCTGGGAACCTGCCACGCTTAGTTTCAGGCCGCGCGCGTGGCGGTCGAACAAGGATACGCCCAGTTCGGTCTCAAGGCTTTGTACTTGCCGCCCCAATGTGGGTTGGCTGCGATCAAGGTGCCGAGCAGCGGCAGACAGGGATCCTGTTTCGGCCACGGCCAGAAAGCTTTGGATCAGAGACCAATCCGCATGCGTCAGTGCTTTATCCATTCATAATTGAATACACATTCTACATTTCCCGGCAATTCCATACGTGCATTGAATGGATAGATTGGTCCGAAACAGGAGGTATCAATGACACAAACTGCTCTGATACTCGGCGCGTCGGGCCGGTTTGGGCGTAATGCTGCAAAGGCGTTTCGGAATGCGGGTTGGACCGTGCAGACATTCCGTCGCGGGTCCGATTCTCTTTCCCAGGCGGCAAAAGGGGTGGATGTCATCGTAAATGGGTGGAACCCGCTCTATCCTGATTGGTCGCGTGAAATGCCCGACCTGACCAGACGTGTGATAGATGCCGCGTCCGAGACCGGAGCCACCGTACTGGTTCCAGGCAACGTCTATGTGTTTGGAGCGGACACGCAAGGCCCATGGTCCGGGAGTACACCGCACTTGGCCACCAATCCGCTTGGCCGCATCCGGATCGAGATGGAGGAGACGTATCGCGCCTCAACCGTCCGTACGATCCTTCTGCGTGCGGGTGATTTCATTGACACCGAGGCATCTGGAAACTGGTTCGATCAGGTCATGATCAAGCATCTGTCGCGCAATCAATTCGTGTATCCCGGAGATCCAGAAGCTTTGCACGCCTGGGCCTATCTGCCTGATTTGGCCCAAGCTGCCGTCGCGCTGTGTGAAATTCGAAAGGATCTGCCGCGGTTCTGCGATGTTCCTTTTGCTGGCTACACTCTGACCGGAACTCAGATCGCGCAGTCTTTGACGAGAGTGACCGGACGCGACATATCCGTGAAGCCGATGCAATGGTGGCCATTGCAGCTGGCGCGACCATTCTGGCGCATGTCTTCACACCTGATTGAAATGCGGTATCTGTGGCAGGTGCCACACCAGTTGGACGGATCGTACCTGACCGAGTTACTGGGTTCTGAGCATCAGACCGATCTGGATGATGCATTGCGTTCTGCAATCTCACCTAACCTGGTGACTTTGTCCTATGCGACCCCAGAGTCGATCATGCCTTAAGGCAGGGTGACGTCAACCCAGACCAATCGGTGCCTGCTGGCACGTAGGGCAGATTCGTAAAGCTTGTTGCCTTTTTCCGGCCACGTCACACCGGCATCCGAAATGCGCAGGTCGGCCGACGGCAGCACATAATCCACGCGCATTTCACCCGTGGCCTTCCACGCGACCGTTGAGGTTGAACCTGACGGGTCTTTCGGCAGCGGGTCTTGCAAACGCGGATGGGCCAGAAGGGACTGAATGGCCTGTTTACGGCCCTCTCCACGCGTTGGGTCAAGGTTGGCATCGCCAGCGATTACGAAGGGACCTTCGGGAACTGGCCTCAGTTCACCGTTCAGTAAAACGGACCAGAGCCGGATCTCATCTTGGTTGCGCAATCCGTTTCGATCCTCGGGCCCATCGAAAACGGGTGGCGCCGCATGAAAGGTCATGAGATTGAGCCGCCCATAAGGGGTTTCGATCGGTACAACCCAATGCGCGGTCGAAGACAGGCGTTGTATCTGATGTGCCGCGTCAGACGGGAAGGGGTGCCCGTTTACGCCGGGCAGGGTGGCGCCTGGTAAACTCTGCCACAACAGCTCGGAATAATCCTGAACCTCAGCGGTGATGATTTCGTATCGCGACAACACCGCCAGCCCACCTTGACCTGTGAACTGCCCCCAGCCTTGGGCGTCGCCGGGGCCTTGGGTCTTGCCATCACCGTCCAGATCAAGCGAGGTTTCCAGCCCGGCATTGGGTTGTGCGGCAAGGTAATATCCGTAATCAAGCCCCGCGTTGCGCAGTTTCCTGGTCAGGGCGATTACAGCAGTATTGTTTAGGTCCCAGTCGATACCCTGAAGGGCGATTATGTCAGGGCGTGCCGATGCAATAACGTCAACAACGGCCAGAACCTGCGCGTCATCGCGTTGAATGTCGCGAAGCAGTAGGCCAGGACCTTTTTCGCTGAGCTCGGTATTATAGGTGGCGATACGCACGACCTCTGCCTGTGCCGCAAAGGGCAGCAATAGCAGACATAGGGTGCGGATCATGCGGCCTGTGTTGACTCGCTGGTCGAATAAGCGCGGCGTTTTTCCATGATCAAGCCCGCGATCCTAAGGGTCGCCATGCCGCGCATGATCATGCTGGCGGGCAGGAAGGCCCATGCGCTCATGGTCCAGATCAAGGTCTGTGGGTTCCCGAGAGAGATCGGGGCGATCACACTGCTCATCAACTTGATTATCGCCGGAATGAGGAATGGCAGCAGAATGCCGATACAGATGTTCAGGCGGCCATCCCGTTGAAGGCGCGTAACGACATCGCCCCCTTTGGTAGGGTCAAACAGCGGCAGGTTTGTCCAAACATTGAAGGCGCCATTCCCGGTTGGCCAACCCCGAACCCTGACCGCATAGGCAAAGCTGACAATCGTGACCAATGCCGCGACATAAGCTACGCTGGCGGTGATGCGGACCAGTTCAATCAAGGCGTGGCTGGCATCCGGGGGCAACATCAACACGATGAGGCGCACCGGAGAATAGGGGAAGTCCACCACATTTGCGACAGCCAAACCAACCGAATAAGAGAATGTGGTCAACTGCGTTGGTTCAAAGGCGTTTTTGCAGATCAGCGTTAGAAAGGTGACCATCGACATCAGGCCGACAAACCGAAGGCGATTGACCGGGGGCGCGTCGCGGAATTCGATAAAGCTGGGAAAGGCAGAATTGTATTCGGCAAAGGTCAGGATAAACGCGAGGATCGCGAGAAAGACCAGAATCTCGGTCCCGTTCGTAGATGAGACAGGCAGGTACAACGCAGGTGTCAGCACCATAAGTGCAACAAGTATACCGCGTATCGCCGCCCCTGTTGTGCGCGCAATCACTATCCGAACCCTTTTTCAAACCGGATCAGCCGATCTTTGTCGACTTGTTTCCAACTTGTGCCCGTCGCTTCGTCTGACGTTGACGGATGCCTCTTCAGCGTCAACATGAACGATAAGCGGCATTTTGCTCAAGCCGAGGTGCAGAAAACACGGGATTTCGGGCAAAAAGATGGCGCAACTGGTGCGGTATTGCATCATTTTCGACGCAAATCCGACGTGTATCTCAAATTGATACCCACATGTTGTGGTTTTCGAAAAATCAACCCCAAGAATGCGAGCGGGGCCGCCTTGGCGACCCCGTCAGGTTGAGTATCCACAGATTCGCCCCCAGAATCACACCCAGGGGCGGGCCTGACTGGCGTGATCCTCGAACTTGTCGATGTGATGATCTTTTTCCATCGTCAGCCCGATATCATCCAGACCATTAAGCAGGCAGTGCTTGCGGTGAGGATCGATTTCGAAATCGATCACGACGCCGTCCGATGTGGTGATCTGCTGGTCTTCCAGATGTACGGTCATGCGGGCGTTTTCGCCTTTATGCGCATCATCCATCAGGATCGCGTGGTGTTCTGCCCCGACAACAATCGGCAGAATGCCGTTCTTGAAACAGTTGTTGAAGAAGATGTCGGCAAAACTGGTCGAGATCACGACCTTGATGCCGAAATCCTTGATCGCCCAGGGCGCGTGTTCGCGTGAGGACCCACAGCCGAAATTGTCGCCAGCAACCAGAATCTCGGCCTCGCGATAGGCGGGCTTGTTCAGGACGAATTCTTCATTCTCCTGACCGTCATCGTGATAGCGCATCTCGTCGAACAGAACGACACCCAGGCCCGACCGTTTGATGGTTTTCAGGTGCACTTTCGGGATGATCATATCGGTGTCGATATTGATCAGCGGCATTGGGGCGGCCACCCCGTGGACTTTTTCAAACTTATCCATGTTCACACTCCTGCGGGAGAGGGCCGCGCCCAGACCCCGCGTTAAGCTTGTTTCGTTTCTTTTGGTGCGTCCTTGACGAAGAACGCCATGAAGACAAGGCCGAGCCCGTTAAAGATCATCTCGATCCCCAGCAGGATGCCCAGCAATTGCAGCAGCACCGAAGGGTCCATTGCAGCAAAGCGCCAGATCAGGATTGCAAGAACAATCGACATGATGCCCGAGACCAGCGTCGCCCAGAAATACTGTGTTCCACGCATCTGGAACGACAGGATCACGCGGGCAATGCCGCCAGCCATGAACAGGATCAGGCAGACGGTTGCCAGTGTCAGCGTTCCTTGCAGTGGGTGATCCAAAAAGGACCAGCCCAGAAACAGCATCACGACACCCATGATAAGTGACAGTATCTTGTTGCCGGTCCCTTCGACTGTGAAGCCGCCAACAACCTGCAATGCGCCCGAAATCAACAGCAATACACCTGTGACCACCGTCACGGTAATTGATGCCACGACCGGTGCGCCCAGCACAAAGATGCCGAACACGATGGACAGAAGTCCAAGCAATAGCCATTTTGTCCAGTCACTCATGTCTTCAATCCCTCAAATATCCAGTTATGAGGGTAGCTTACATCATTTCACGAACGTCTGTCAGCCGTCCTGTGATTGCCGCTGCGGCGGCCATTGCCGGGCTTAGCAGGTGGGTACGCCCGCCCCGGCCCTGACGGCCTTCAAAGTTGCGGTTTGAAGTCGCGGCGCAGCGTTCACCCGGTTGCAACTGGTCGGGATTCATCGCCAGACACATCGAACATCCTGCCAGACGCCACTCGAAACCGGCTTCTTTGAAGATATCCGCCAGACCTTCTTCTTCGGCCTGCGCGCGGACGAGGCCCGAGCCCGGAACGACCATGGCGCGCATGCCGTCCTTGATCTTTTTGCCTTTCAGAATCTCGGCGGCGGCTCGCAGGTCCTCGATCCTGCCGTTGGTGCACGAGCCGATAAAGACGGTGTCGATCTCAACTTCGCTCAGCTTCTGGCCGGCTTTAAGCCCCATGTATTCGATGGAGCGGCGGGCTGCGTCGACTTTGCCACCTTCGAAATCCTCGGGGTTCGGGACGGTTGCGGTGATCGGCAGAACGTCCTCGGGGCTGGTGCCCCAGGTCACGACCGGCGCGATATCTTCGCCGCGCAGAGTGATGACCTTGTCGAAATGCGCGTCTTCGTCGGTGTAAAGGGTTTTCCACCATGTCAGAGCCGCTTCCCACTGCGCCCCTTTCGGCGCGTGCGGGCGGCCTTTGACATAGTCGAACGTTGTTTCATCCGGCGCGATCAGACCAGCACGAGCCCCGCCTTCAATCGCCATGTTGCAGACGGTCATGCGTCCTTCCATCGACAGATTACGGATCGCTTCGCCGCAATACTCGATGACATAGCCGGTACCGCCAGCGGTGCCGGTCTCACCGATCACAGCCAGAGTGATGTCCTTGGCGGTCACGCCCGGTTGCAACTTGCCGGTGATTTCCACCTTCATGTTTTTGGACTTCTTCTGGATCAGCGTTTGCGTGGCCAAAACATGCTCAACCTCGGACGTTCCGATGCCGTGGGCCAGCGCGCCGAAGGCACCGTGGGTCGCTGTGTGGCTGTCGCCGCAGACAACGGTCATACCCGGCAGGGTCCAACCCTGTTCCGGTCCAACGATGTGGACAATGCCCTGGCGCACGTCATTCACCGGGTAGTAGTGAATGCCGAAATCCTTGGCGTTCTTGTCCAGCGCCTCGACCTGAATGCGTGATTCCGGGTTTTCGATCCCATTCACGCGGTCCGGTGTGGTCGGCACGTTGTGGTCCGGTACAGCGATGGTTTTTTCCGGCGCGCGCACTTTACGGCCTGCCATGCGCAGCCCTTCAAATGCCTGCGGGCTGGTGACTTCGTGCACCAAATGGCGGTCGATATAAAGCAGGCAGGTTCCATCATCGGCTTCGTGCGCGACATGGGCATCCCAGATCTTGTCATAGAGTGTCTTGGGGGACATCGGTCCTCTCCCGTATGTAATGAGAAATAGCTGGCGAGTTGGCTCAGGCGACGGATAGGCGCGCCAGAACCGTGCGGGCAGCGCCAAAGAACCGTTCACGCAAGCGCGCGCGATCTTCCAGATTCTGAAGTTGGGCCACATTGAGTCTCATGCGGTTCAGATATACCGCGCCCTTCCGGCAATCAAGGTTCAAAACCAGTGTCAGGCTTGCATCGCCCTGCATTGCTGTTCAAGCTGACCCCGCAGGAGACGTGCATGAACCAAGACCTGATCCCAAGTACGCTGACCGACCTCTATAACAACATGGTTGCGGCTTTTTCCGCGCAATTCGAGAGGCTGCTTGATCTGATCGTCACGCCGGGCTGGCGACAATATCAACTGCTCATCATCCTGTTGCTGTGGGCGCTGGCTTTGCTGCTGAAATTCCTGACCCAGTCTAGATGGGATGCCTGGGCTCGTTCGCGCACGGGATGGCCGAAATGGCGGCTGCGGGTTCTGGTGCAGCTGATGCGACGGTTGGCGCTGGTCTACTTCATCCTGCTTTCGTGGGCATTGTATCTGACCATGCAGCAACTCACTTGGCCGTCGCGAAGCTATATCATAGGGGTGATAGCTACGTTGGCGGCGGCGTGGCTGGCGATAGCACTGGTCGCGAGACTGGTCCAAAACCGCACACTTCGCCGGATTTTCAAGTGGGCAATGTGGATCTACGCAACGCTTGTCGCGCTGAATCTGACGGATGATGTCGCGGGTTTTCTTGACGGTGTCGCGATTTCCATTGGGGACCTGCATATTTCGGCTCTTGGGATTCTCAAGGCAACTTTGCTGATTGGCATCCTGCTGACACTGGCCCGTATCGGCACGCGCGCAGCCGAACGCGCATTGCAAAGCAATGACGACATAACTCCGTCCATGCAGGTGCTGCTGTCAAAAGGCATACAGGTTCTGCTTTACGGGGCAGTCTTTATGGCTGCGATCCGAACGTTGGGGTTCGATCTGACCGGCATCGCGCTTTTGTCTGGCGCCATCGGCGTGGGTATCGGGTTCGGTTTGCAAAAAGTAGTGTCGAACCTGATATCGGGGATCATCATCCTGATGGACCGCTCGATCAAGCCGGGCGATGTAATCTCGTTGGGGGATACGTTCGGTTGGATCAATGCACTTGGCGCGCGATATGTGTCGGTCGTAACACGGGACGGGCGCGAGTACCTGATACCAAACGAAGATCTGATTACCAACCAGGTGGTGAACTGGTCGCATTCCGACCGGTTCGTGAGATTGGATCTGGATTTTGGTACCAGCTATGACGACGATCCGCATAAGGTGCGCGCAACCGCAATCAGGGCGGTAAAGGCGGTTGCCCGGGTCCTGAGCGGCGGCAAACATGAACCGGTTTGCCACATCACCGGGTTTGGTGACAGCAGCGTGGACTATGTGCTGAGGTTCTGGATCAGCGACCCGACAAAGGGGCTGACCAATATCCGGGGCAATGTCTATCTGGCGCTTTGGGACGCATTCAAGGAAGAAGGTATCTCGATCCCCTTCCCACAGCGCGAGATCCGACTGTTATCGGACGGCGCAACTGCGCAACAGATCATCACAGAGTAAGCGTCTGTGTGCGCCCTGCAGCGTACATTCATTGAAATGTTGCATTCCCCTTGCTACCTTATTAGTACCCCGGCGCCGGGGTTTCACGGCGCGCAGCAAAGGAGGACTATGTCCTGTCTCTACATACACAGGCGGGTTTGCCCGCCGATGATGGGGTCAACATAATGGCCCACTCTCAGTCAATCAGCGACAAGCTGCTTGAACGAATCCTTTCCTCACTTTCCGATGACAAGGCCGAAGACGTCGTGCAGATCAACCTGCAGGGCAAGTCATCGGTTGCGGATCACATGGTGATTGCCTCGGGTCGGTCGACCCGTCAGGTGTCGGCCATGGCGGAAAAGCTGACGGATCGCATCAAGCAGGAATTCGGTTTCACCTCGAAGGTCGAAGGCAAGGACACCGGCGACTGGGTGCTGATCGATACGGGCGACGTCATCGTCCATATCTTCCGCCCCGAAGTGCGTGAATTCTATCAGCTGGAAAAGATGTGGCTGCCTCAGGGCGGCAGCGCCTCGGCGAACTGAGGCGCTATCCCGGCCTGCATTAACAGGCCGGAGGCGAGAGAGACATGCGTATCAGCATAGTTGCGGTCGGGCGATTGCGCGCCGGACCCGAGAAGACACTGCTTGACGATTACCTGACCCGATTTGACCGGACCGGCCGTGCGCTGGGCCTTGGGCCTGCGCAGGTGATCGAGGTTGAAGACAAGAAAAACGCAGGGATGGCAGCCGAAGCCGCGCTGCTGCGTAAGGCCCTGCCCAAAGGGGCGGTGTTGTGCACGCTGGATGAACGGGGGCGTGTCATGTCCTCGCCCGATTTCGCGAAAAAGCTGGGTGATTGGCGCGACGCGGGTCGGCAGGACCTGGCATTTGTGATCGGTGGTGCGGATGGAATTGACCCGGTTCTGCGGACCGAGGCGGATTTTTCCATTTCATTCGGGTCGATGGTCTGGCCCCATATGCTGGCCCGTGTGATGCTGGCCGAGCAACTTTACCGGGCCGCGACCATTCTGTCAGGTGGCCCCTATCACCGGGTCTGACATGGCGCAGCTACTGATTGTCTACCACTCGCGCACAGGCGGTGCCCGGCAGATGGCCGAAGCCGCGGCCGAAGCCGCGCGAGGTGAGGCTGACACAAAGCTTATGCCAGCCGATCAAGCCTGGCCGGAAGATCTGTTGGCTGCCGATGGCTACATCTTTTGCGCGCCTGAAAATCTGGCGGCAATTTCGGGTCTGATGAAGGAATTCTTCGACCGCTGCTACTACCCGGTGCTGGGCAAAATAGAAGGCCGACCCTATGCGCAGATGATTTGCGCGGGATCGGATGGCGAGAATGCCGCCCGTCAGATCGCACGGATAGCCACTGGTTGGCGATTGAAAGCTGTTCAGCCTCCGCTGATCATCTGCACCCATGCGCAAACGCCCGAGACCATTTTGGCCGAAAAGACAATCCCGCAAGACCAGCTGGATCAATGCCGCGAGACAGGAGCCGCTTTGGGTGCGGGTCTGGCCATGGGAATTTTCTGAGGGTCAATCCAGGTTAACCACTGTGGTGCCTTCATTCCATCCATCGACGATGCACCGTGCCTGAATTTGCACCTGTGTCATGCCATCGGGAATGACCACCCCGCCCAGAGAGCGGGTAAAGGGTTGTTCGGTTTCGTGAGGATGGAGCAGGACGCGCATTCCCAACTCGTTTCCATCCATATCCAGAACACGCCAGCCATCGGCGTAATGATCCCAACCCGTATCGGGATGCCGGATCGTCACATCGAACCGCCATGTATCACCGTTTGCACTGGTGCGGACCTGTTCGATTGTTGGCGGGTCGGCAAGGGCGGGGCTCGCCAACATGGCGCAGAGAATCAAGTATCGCATCGCACCAGTGTAACCAGTGGGATAGCGCATCGGTATCACGTATCCGTGCTAGCGGCTCGGGCCATCAGTATTTCCCGGGAGTGTGAGGCGAACTCGCGCCGATACAAGACGCCAAACGTGACCGCTGTACCCAAAATGAGCGCGACAGGTCCAAGAAACCATGCCAACGACGCCAGTGCAAAATAAGTGGCGCGCAGACCACGGTTGAAGCTGCGCGCGGCGGTGACACAGATCTCAGCCGCCTGACCGGCGCGGGGATAGGTTTGCGGGTCTTCGGGGTCATTGGGAACTGCAGCCATCAACACGGCGCAGTATCCGAAAAGGCGGTGCGCCCAGACATATTTCAGAAATGCGTTGGCCAGCAGCAATACGACGAAAAGGATTTTGATCTCCCAGACCATTGCCGGGACACTGCCGATGGCAAGGTCAATTGCGACGCCTGCCAGTCTTTCGGTATTGCCCAGCAGGGCCAGCCCGCCCCCGATGGCAATCATCGTGGTCGACGCGAAAAATGTACTGCCCTGCCGCATGGCCGCCACGACTTGCGCGTCGAACATGCGCGGTTGGCGGGTCACCATCTCGCGCATCCATTCGCGCCGATAATCGTCCATCATAAGGGCTACGGATTGCCTCTGCGGTGACGGATGTTCAATTTTCCACCCAATCCACAGCCAAGCAACCAGCAGCAGAAGCAGCGATGCATAGTCCAGAGGGGCAAAAAGAGCGGCACGTTCGATCCAGGTCATGACCGCGACAGTAAGGCCGGGCATGGGAACTTGCCAGCGCGATAAATTGGTAATATTACTTTACCAAAAGGAGGAGCGCCATGGAGATGCCAAAGCCAAGCCCGGATGTTCTGAGCCGGAAATCTGCGCTTGTTGCGCGGCTGTCGCGGGTTCTGCCCGAAGAGGCGATCATCCACGACCCCGCCGAAACCCGCGCTTACGAGTGTGACGCCTTGACGGCTTATAGATGCCCGCCAATGCTGGCCGTGCTGCCGTCAAGCACACAGCAGGTTTCGGATGTTCTGCGCATTTGTCATGACGAAAACGTGCCTGTGGTGCCGCGCGGCGCGGGCACTTCACTGGCCGGTGGAGCCTTGCCGACCGCGGATTGCGTCATTCTGGGCGTCGCACGGATGAATGAGGTGTTGGAAATCGACTATGACAACCGCTTCATCAAAGTACAGACGGGTCGCACCAATCTAAGCGTTACCGGTGCGGTCGAGGAAGAGGATTTCTTCTACGCCCCCGATCCGTCTTCACAGCTGGCCTGTGCCATTGCTGGCAATATCGCGATGAACTCGGGCGGAGCGCATTGCCTCAAATATGGGGTAACAACAAACAACCTGTTGGGCGTGACCATGGTCATGATGGACGGCAGCGTTGTCGAAATCGGTGGTGCGCATCTGGATGCACCAGGTCTGGACCTGTTGGGCGTCATATGTGGGTCCGAAGGTCAACTGGGTGTGGTGACCGAGGCCACGTTGCGTATTCTTCGCAAGCCCGAGGGCGCACGACCGGTCCTGATGGGTTTTAATGACAATGAGGTTGCGGGGCAGTGTGTCTCGGACATCATCCAATCGGGCATATTGCCGGTCGCGATCGAGTTCATGGATACATTGTGCATCAGGGCCTGCGAAAACTTTGCCCATGCCGGGTATCCCGATTGCAACGCGCTGCTGATCGTCGAAGTGGAGGGGTCTGACGCTGAAATAGATTTTCAGCTTTCGAAAATCATCGAGATAGCAAAACGCCATGACCCGGTTGAATTGCGCGAAAGCCAGTCGGCCGAGGAAAGCGCCAAGATCTGGTTGGGTCGGAAATCTGCATTCGGTGCCATGGGACAATTGAACGATTACATGTGTCTGGATGGCACGATCCCGGTGTCAGCCCTACCAACCGTTCTGCGTCGTATCGGAGAATTGAGTGGGGAGTTTGGGTTGCCGGTCGGAAATGTGTTCCACGCGGGCGACGGAAATATGCATCCGCTGATCTTGTTCGATGCCAACAAACCCGGCGATCTGGAAAAATGCGAAGCTTTTGGGGCAGAGATTCTGAAGCTGTGTGTTGACGAGGGCGGCTGTCTGACTGGGGAACATGGTGTGGGGATCGAAAAGCGGGATCTGATGTCTCATCAATATTCACCTGCCGATCTTGAGGCGCAGATGGCGGTTAAGGACGTTTTCGATCCCAAATGGCTGCTGAACGCGGCCAAAGTGTTTCCGCTCGACGTGTCGGAGCCGCGGCGTATGGCTGCAGAATAAGGGGGCGCTGCCCCCTTGCCCCCGGAGTATTTTGGAAAAGATGAAGCCAATGAGACCTGAGACTGAGGCCGATCTGGCAAAGCTGGTGGTCGGGTTAGAAAACCCTGTACGCATTGTCGGAGGCGGGACGCGTGGAATTGCCAGCCCGTATGCGGAAATCGAAACCGGAGCTTTGCGCGGTATTACGCTATACGAACCCGGGGCGCTGACCCTTGTTGCACGGGCGGGGACGCCCTTGGCCGAGATCACGGCGACGCTGGAAGCAGAGGGCCAGCACCTCGCGTTTGAGCCGATGGATCATCGCGGATTGCTGGGGACACAAGGTGAACCGACCATTGGCGGCGTCGTCGCGGCCAATATTTCGGGCCCGCGACGGATTCAGGCCGGGGCCTGCCGGGATTTTCTGCTGGGGGTACGCTATGTCGATGGGCGCGGGCAGGTGATCAAGAACGGTGGCCGCGTCATGAAGAACGTCACCGGGTACGATCTGGTCAAATTGATGGGCGGGTCCTGGGGTACTTTAGGAGTTTTGACCGAAGTTTCGCTGAAGGTGCTTCCAAAACCGGAACGGGTGGCAACATTATCTGTTGGGGTCCGGGAAGCTGGAACTGCGGTTCGGGTTCTGTCCGCTGCGCTGAGATCGCCGTTCGAAGTAACGGGGGCCGCGTATGATCCCGACGCCGGGAAAGCCCTGCTTAGGGTCGAAGGCTTCACGGACGCGGTCGCATATCGCACAGGCAAGTTGGCGGCTGAACTGTCCCGGTTTGGAGAGATTTCAGAGGAAGCGGATGCAGACACGCTGTGGGCTGGTATCCGCGATGCTCATCCGTTTCAGGGGCAGGACGGGGATGTCTGGCGGCTTTCAGTAAAACCCGGAGATGCGGCCGAAGTTTCAGCGCGTGCCGAAGCGGATCAGTTGCTTTTCGACTGGGGCGGTGGGCTTGTCTGGCTGCGCGTCCCGAAAGGTACGGATCTGCGCGCGCGTCTAGGTGTGTTTTCTGGCCACGCGACACTTGTACGAGCGGATGCAGAAACAGTCGCGCGACTGGGGCGTTTTCAACCGGAAAACGTGGCCGTCTCGAGCCTGACAAAGGGGTTGCGCGCTAAGTTTGACCCACGTGAATTGTTTAATCCGGGGCTGATGGGATAGGTTTATGCAGACATCATTCTCAGAACGGCAGCTGCAAGACCCGGCAACCAAGCGCTCGAACGAAATTCTGCGCAATTGCGTCCATTGCGGATTCTGCACGGCGACTTGTCCGACCTATCAGGTTCTTGGCGACGAGTTGGACAGTCCGCGCGGGCGCATCTATCTGATCAAGGATATGCTCGAAAACGAGCGGCAGCCCGATGAAAAGACGGTCAAACATATCGATCGGTGCCTGTCCTGTCTGGCTTGCATGACCACTTGCCCATCAGGTGTGCACTATATGCATCTGGTCGATCACGCGCGGGAATATATCGAGGCGAATTACAAACGCCCTTTGGCGGATCGTATTTTGCGTTGGGTTCTGGCACAGATCCTGCCCTATCCGATGCGCTTTCGCTGGGCGCTGATCGGGGCGAAACTGGGTCGCCCGTTCCGGTTTTTGATGCCAGATGCCCGTTTGCGTGCCATGCTGGACATGGCGCCCAAGAACATTCCGCCGGTCAGCCGTAACGATGACCCTCAAAGCTTTGCGCCCGAAGGCGAGCGGAAAATGCGGGTGGCGCTGATGACGGGCTGCGCACAGAAAGCGCTGAATACTGACATTAATGACGCCACGATCCGTCTGCTGACCCGGCTGGGATGTGAGGTTGTGGTGGCTGAGGGTGCAGGATGTTGTGGAGCGCTGACCCATCACATGGGCAAGGTGAAAGACAGCCACGCAGCCGCAATCGCCAATATCAGGGCCTGGATTCGCGAGATGGACGGCGGCGGATTGGACGCCATCGTGATCAATACCTCAGGCTGTGGGACGACGGTCAAGGATTACGGGCATATGTTCCGGAACGACGCGCTCTCGGTCGATGCTGCGCGGGTCTCGGGTATCGCGATGGATATCAGTGAGCTGGTTATGAAGCTGAGTCTACCCGAACGGCGTGATCAGGACCTTACAGTTGCGTATCACGCAGCCTGTTCGCTGCAGCATGGGCAGAAGATCAAGACCTATCCCAAAGACCTTCTGAAACGTGCCGGGTTCAAAGTGGTCGAGCCTGCCGACAGCCATTTGTGCTGCGGTAGCGCAGGGACTTACAACCTGATGCAGCCGGAAATCTCGGGTCAGTTGAAGCAGCGTAAAATCAGGACACTTGAGGTCAAGAAACCTGATATCATCGCAGCAGGCAATATCGGTTGCATGATGCAAATCGGGTCCGGCACCCAAGTGCCAGTCGTTCATACGGTCGAGTTGCTGGATTGGGCAACAGGGGGGCCGAAACCACCCGCGTTGCAACGGGCAGGAGATTCTGTTCCTATTTTGCGATAAGCCACTCTGATGCCGCCCCGCATCATTTCCTCAGGAAATTCACCTGGACTCCGATCGCCCTATTTTTGCCCAACGTGACACGTAGGACAAAAGCCTCAGAGTGAGTCCCCGGAGACCCGAGTGCGCAACTGGATTAAGGCGATTGTTCTTTGTGCTTTGCCGATGACGGCTACAGCACAGGACACTAGGCTGGAAAGCCTGGAGACCTCGGATTCCGGGCGCGAATGGATGGCTGTCGGGCGTCTGGATATTGCCGGAAAAGGGTTCTGCACCGGAACGCTTGTGTCGCCAACCCTTGTGCTGACAGCGGCGCACTGCCTGTTCGACAAGGTGTCCGGGCAGCGGGTGAACCCGTCCGATATCGAATTTCTGGCCGGGTGGCGGCTGGGGCGTGCTTTGGCTTATCGAACGGCAAGACAAGCTGTAATTCACCCGGATTATCAATTCAGTGCCGAGTCGTCGACGGACCGTGTCGGCGCGGATGTCGCCCTGATCGAGCTTTGGCAGCCGATCCGCAACACATCGGTCATTCCGTTTGAATCAGGAGATCAGCCGCGCCGGGGTGCGGAAGTGGGCGTGGTGTCTTATGCACATGACCGCTCAGAAGCGCCATCGTTGCAACAGGTTTGTTCGGTCATGAACCGGCAGGCAGGCGTTATGATCATGTCTTGCGACGTCGACTTCGGGTCTTCAGGAGCACCGGTTTTTTCTTTTACAGGCACGCGCCCTCAGATCGTGTCGGTTGTGGCGGCAAAGGCCAGCATGGATGGCCAGAGCGTTGCGATCGGGACTGCGGTTGAACATTCGCTGCAATTGCTGCGCGACGAGCTGTCTGCCGGGCACGGATTTGGATTGTCGACCTCCGGTTCGGGGACGGGCAAGAACGTCGGTGCAAGGTTTGTCCGACCATGACCAAGGTCTTCATAAGCCTGCTTTTGGGCCTGAGTGTTCTGGCGACCGCATCCCATGCGCAAGCCAACAAACGCAAGCTGACAGACCGGGACGACCTTTACGGTTGGGAAGCAATCGGGCGGCTGGATGTGCGCGAAGCGTCCTATTGCACAGGTACGCTGATCGCGCAGGACATGGTGCTGACCGCTGCCCATTGTGCTGTGGACCGTCGTACCGGGGAAACATACGCGCCCGAAGACATCACGTTTCGTGCGGGTCTGAGCAACGGCAGCGCGTTGGCCGAGCGTCAGGTCACGCAGATTGCGGTTTTGCCCGGCTACGCTTCAAATAACCCGCTTTCGCACGAAGGCGTTCGGATGGACGTCGCCCTGATGCGGTTGAATGAGCCCATCCCGTATTCGATTGCCGATCCTTTCGTGTTGCACAGCGGGCGAGTTTCAGGAAACGAGATCAGCATAGCCTCATATGGGCGCGGACGATCCGAGGCGATCACGCGGGAAAGGTCGTGCCGCGTTTTGGATCGCAGGCAAGGCTTGATCACTTTTGATTGCGACGTCACCTTCGGGTCTTCCGGATCCGCCATTCTGGCAAAAAACGGTTCGCGCTGGCAGGTTTTGTCCGTGGTTTCAGCGGTAGGCACGAACGGTCGCAGAAAGGTGGGGTTCGGCATGGAGCTTGACGAGGTCGTGGCCGAGCTCAAGTCCATCATGCGGCGCGATGCGCCAAAACCAACGGCTACGATCCGCCGGTTACAGGCTGGGTCCGGTGCGTCAGGGTCTGGCGCGAAATTCATCAGCTCCGGCGGGGGTTGAACTCGGTCAAATCGCTTCCCATGTCACTGATATCGGATCGCCACAACGGGGTCCGTCATTAACATTGGTCCGTCCAGCCGGAGGGCCAGATCGTGAATCGCTCAAGACTGAGGATATGACACATGCGTACATTTGATTTTGCACCGCTGCACCGCGCAACCATTGGCTTTGACCAGATCGCCGACATGATGGATCGCGTTCTGACCAATGATGTGGCACAGCCAAGCTATCCGCCCTACAACATCGAAAAAACCGATGTCGACACCTACCGTATCTCGGTGGCCGTTGCCGGTTTTTCGGAAAGCGACCTGTCCGTTGAAGTGAAAGAAAACTCGCTGGTTGTTGCCGGTAAGAAGGCATCCGAGGACAAGAGCCGCAGCTATTTGCATCGCGGCATCGCAACCCGCGCGTTCGAACGTCGCTTTGCGCTAGCTGATCACGTCCGTGTCACCGGCGCAAACCATGAAAACGGAATGCTGAACATCGACCTGAAGCGAGAAGTGCCCGAAGCCCTGAAACCGCGCCGGATCGAAATTACCTCGGCTAAAGCCATCGAAAAAGATGTGGTTGACGCCAAGGCCGTGAACTGAGGCTTTGAAAGCCTAGCGGCAGTCTCCTCCTCCCGGACTGCCGCAACACCCGCGCCCCGCGTTCCTCCAGACGCGGGGCGTTGTTTTTTGATGTCAGCGCCTATGCTCATCAAAGCGTGGGTCCGGTTAACTCGGCTACACTCATCGCGAACCTGTGCTAGAACTTGCAGATGTCGACGACATCCACGCAGACCAGACCGGCTATTCCGCAACCGCTTGCGGTTGTTGGCGTTCTTTTTGCTTCAATCTGTTTCGGGCTTGTTCCCTATTTCAGTAGGGGGCTGACTGAGCAGGGCGTTGCACCTTTCGCGGTCGCATTCTATCGCTACATCGTTCCAGCTGTTTTGTTACTGCCAGTTCTCGTCGTACATCGAAAAGCCTGGCGCGAGATTTGTTGGGGTCTTGCGGTCGGAGTGGTGATGGGGCTTGGCTGGATCGGATATGTCACAGCACTAAAGACACTGCCCGCATCGACGGTGGGCGTGCTGTATATGACATATCCGGTTTTCACGTTGATCATTGCGTGGGCTTTGTTCGCCGATACTCCCACAAGGCGCGCGTTTCTTGCGTCTGGCCTCATCATTCTGGCTGCCATCATAGCCGGCTCGCCAGCATCCGTTCCGGTCGAGCACATTCCTACGCTTTTAATCTCGCTGGCGGCGCCATTTGGTTTTGGCTTCGGGATTTCTGTTCTGGTCCACAGGTTGTCCCGAATTGCGCCACTTGCACGCATTGCTTCGGTGTCTCTGGGATCGGTTCTAGGGCTTTTGCCTTTGATGCTGAATGCAGACGTTTCCACGCTGCTTCCTGACGGTCAGTCCGATTGGGTTCTGATCATTGGAATTGGATTGGTCACGGCGCTTGTGCCGCAGCTTGTCTACACGATCTGTTCGCCGCTGATCGGCGCTTCTCAAACTGCGGTTGTTGGAAGCATTGAATTGCCCACAATGTTTGCAGTCGGGTTCTTTGCGTTTGGAGAAGCGATCACAACTGCGCAAGCCATAGCCTGTGCCTTGGTCATAGGGGCGATTGCAATCACCAAAAGTCGGGTGACGCGCACCGTAACGACCGTGATAGCGAAAGACGAAAAGACCTAAGTTTGGGATCGGATCGGGCCTATAGAAAAGTCCCCACGAAGCTTGCCCGCAGGGAATTCATGTTTGGTGAAATCAGCTCATTGCCCAGCCGTCAACGATCCGATTGACCAGAACAACGCCTCGCCCGAGGGCAGAATGGCCACCGCCCCAAGGCGATGGCCCCCCAGATCAGACCGACATGCAGACGTATTTCATCTCAAGATAGTCTTCCATGCCGTGGTGGCTGCCTTCGCGGCCCAGACCAGATTGCTTGACGCCGCCGAACGGGCCCAACTCGGTCGAGATGATGCCGGTGTTCACGCCGACAATGCCATATTCCAGCGCCTCGGCCACTTTGTAGACGCGGCTCAGATCCTTAGCATAGAAATACGAGGCTAGGCCAAAGATCGTGTCATTCGCCATTGCGATCACGTCATCTTCATTCTCGAACTTGAACAGCGGTGCCAGCGGGCCAAAGGTTTCGTCCTGCGCCACCATCATGTCCTGAGTCACGCCGGTCACGATGGTCGGCTGAAAGAACGTACCGCCCAGATCGTGAGGCAAGCCGCCGGTCAGAACGGCGCCGCCCTTGTCCGTGACATCCTTGATGTGCTCTTCCACCTTGGCGACCGCATCGGCATTGATGAGCGGGCCGGTTGTGGTGCCCTCGGCCAGACCGTCGCCGATTTTCAGGGCTTCGACCGCCGCTTTCAGTTTGGCAGCGAACGCGTCATAAACACCGGCCTGTACATAGATGCGGTTGGCACAGACACAGGTCTGGCCGTTATTGCGGAATTTGCACAGCATCGCGCCTTCGACTGCAGCATCCAGATCCGCGTCATCAAACACGATAAAGGGTGCATTGCCGCCCAGTTCCATCGAACATTTCATGACCTGATCAGCAGCTTGCCGCAGCAGGATGCGCCCCACCTCGGTCGAGCCGGTAAAGGTCAGCTTGCGTACGCCGGGGTTTTCGCAGAACTCCTTGCCGATCTCGCTGGCCTGGGAAGAAGGCACCACGTTGAACACACCAGCTGGCACGCCGGCTTGTTCCGCCAGAAGCGCCAGAACCAGCGCGGAAAGTGGCGTTTCTGCCGCCGGGCGGGCAACAAAAGCACACCCCGCCGCCAGCGCAGGTCCTGCTTTGCGAGTGATCATGGCGTTGGGAAAGTTCCAGGGTGTGATCGAGGCCGCCACACCAATGGGCTGTTTCAGCACCATGATCCGTTTGTCGCGCTGATGCCCCGGGATGGTCTCGCCATACACGCGCTTGGCCTCTTCCCCGAAAAATTCGATGAAGGAGGCACCATAGCCGACTTCGCCGATGGCCTCAGCCAGTGGTTTGCCCTGCTCCGCGGTCAGGATCTTGCCCAGATCTTCGGCGTTCTCCATCATCAGGTCGAACCAGCGCCGCAGGATCACCGCTCGTTCCTTGCCGGTCAACTTGGCCCATTCCTTTTGCGCGGCTTCGGCCTGTGCAATTGCTCCGGCGACTTGCGCTCGGCTGACATCGGCCACTTTGGCCACCACATCGCCCCGGGCCGGGTTGGTCACGTCGAAAGTTCCGTTGTCACCGTCCACCCACTGACCACCGATATAGGCTTTGGTTACAAGCAAGTCAGGATTCTTCAGAATTGATTTCAGATCGGTCGTTGCGTCCAGCATGTCATTCTCCGCGCAGAAGTTGAGTTGCCGCACCCAATCAGGTGTTGAGGGCTTTGTCTATGTCCACCGATGCGGGTCGATCAGCCCAGATTTGATCAAATTATTTTCAGACCCAATCGTTGCAGCATAGTCGCAGCGTTGAGTTCTACGTCAGGTTGCGATCACGTGGCTTTCCTTTCCACCCCAAGTTTGCCAGAGTTTGCGTGATTTTTGGACTCAAGGGGATGTAAATGACCGTAACATTCCCTATCTTATTGGGTAATTAAAGAAAAAAAGGACAGCAGAGATGTCGAACCAGCAATTCGAAGCGCTTATCAAAGAAACGCAAACGAAAGTGCGCGAAAGCCAGTCGCAGATTGAGGGGCTGACCTCGCGGATCGAAGCGGCGCGGGCCAAGATTGGAACGGCCGAGGCCGATATCGACATCGAAAATGCCACGCTTGAGGATGTTCACGCCCATACTGAGGTGATGAACGCCAACATCGCCGAGCTGATCATGGGTCTGGACGATGTTACCAACGCGTTTTCCAAGGATTTCGACGAGATGCGCTCGAAAACCGGGTGGGAGTCGTTTGTCGGCATCTTTTCCAAGGGAAAATCCGAGTCGCTCCGGCAAGAGCGGATGCGAACGGCCAATATCGACGACAAATTGCAGGACCTGATCGCCAAATCCGATGTGATCGTGAAGCTGTTGCAAGGGCAGCTGACTGTGCTGGAAGAGCAACGCGTAAAGGTCGAGGATAACCTGACAGGCACGCTGGACGATCGCGAGGCAACCGTGGCCGAACTGGAAGCACTGCGGGCCGAGATCCAGGGCATGGACCCGGCGATTATCACGCTGGAAAACAAGATCAGTGTCGAACAGGACGCCGCCGCGCGCACCCAGCTGGAAACTCAGCTGGCCGAGCTGAACAAGCAATACAACGCCAAGGTTCAGGAAGAGCAGGTCAAGTTGGCCAAGTCTCAGACGCTGGAGCGTTATATCGAAAAGGGTAAGACCTGGGTCGATTCACTGCAGAACCAGGCGGCGACGCAGATGGTGCTGATCAACAAGCTGCAGACAGACACGCAGCAGCGCGTGGTGCTGTATGACGCCCTGACCAAATCGCTGAAAACCGCGCAGCAGCAGGACGTGGCCCACCGCATCAACGAGATCGGTGTGCAGACGGACCAAGAGGCGCAGACGGCGATGGCCGCCATCGGCACCGCGACCAACCAGAAGATGGCCGACATGCTTGAGGCACACGAGGACCACATGGTCTTTGCTCGCGATGTGCTGGAGAAAAAGGCCAAGGCGGATGAACGCTTTGCCCGCCGGTTTGCCTCGATTGTCGAGAAGCATGATAAGAATTTGTATGGGGGATGAGGTGGTTCAACCTCTAATCTCGGAAGTTCTTCTTTTGCCTTGGCGGTTTCAGCAATGCCGCACAAACGGGTGTAATAAATCTGCCAATGAGTAACCCCACCAAAGACCATGTTGGCCTGACCGACACTTTCGCCTCGCGCCGGTATTTCCGCAAATTCGAGGTGATCACCGTCCACCTGTTGCGCGTGGCGGCGACGATGGAGGCCGAGGGCGCGATTAGCAAGCAAGAGGTGCGGATCGTGTCGCGCTACCTCTCGGGGCTGCTCTACACCTTTCGCGCGCTTAGCATGAAATACCTGCTGGTTGGGCGCGATACGGGGCGGTTCTTTGGCAGCCTCGCCATGGACAAGCGCGACAGCGGGTTTCCGGTGGCTGCCGAGTTGCTGACCATGGCCAATGACGCGCAACAGGCGCAGGTGCATTTGGCGAATATGCCCTCGGAAGATGACCTGAAAACCGACATGGTCCGCACGATCATTGGCGACCGGGAAATTCCAACCAAGCTGCAATTTGCGCTGTCGCAAAGGCTTTATTACGAAGAGTTGCTTAAGGGTCAGTTGTTCTGGGCCCGCAACGATCCCGAATGTCACTGGATCGGGAATGAGGGCGAGCGGCGCAAGTTCTTGATCCACTGGGCGGTCTATGACAGTCAGGTCAACCTGCCCGTCATCTATCTGATGCAGCTGGAGGACACAGGCAAAACCGCCCTGCCCAAGGACCAACGCCGCTGGCCCGAGGTGCAGGCACATCTGATGGCGCAATCGCTGGGCGGTCTGAAATTGGTGACCATCGCCAAGGGCTTTGATCAAGATTTCGATGACCTGCATCCCAAACACCTTCGTCGAATCCATGTGGGGCCGATGTATTCCTCGGCCTATACCGAACAATCCGGCCCTTTGCGGCAGGTGTTGGAGGATGCGCAATCTCCGCAAGGGCAGGATTGGGCGCTGGCCTGGACAACCGAAGAGCTGCACAGCGAAGAGGTCATCGAGGAGCGCGCGGGCTGGTTTTCAACTGTCGAGCGCGAGGTCTTTGCGCTGGATCCTTTCGGCGGGCAGGGGGCCGAAACCGGCGCCACCCGCACCCAACGGTCGATCATCCTGCCACAGCGCCCGTTTCAGGTGCTGGCCGAACGTAACCCGCCGGGGTTTGCAGATGTGCGCAAGTTCGTCGTCAGCAATGCCGGGCAGGTATTGAGGTACTAATTTTCGCCTTCGGCGAGAGTATTTTTGAAAAGATGAAGCAAGGGCGGTTTGTTAGATGAGTTTGACGTCAGATCAGATGGAATTGCGCGAAGACGACATTCGCAAGCATTATCCGGCAGCGACCGCTTTGCTGAACGGGTTCGAACACGCGCCGCGGATCGCCAAAGCCGTGGAATCTACCGTTGAACGCTCACCAGGTGTTTCGACTGGTCGGCGGTTTCGCTCGACGACACCGGGGTTGGTGACACGCCGGACCGTGCGCGCAGACGGGGTGCATCTGGTTGAGAGGATCGAAGCCTCGGACGATGGTGACGCCTTGGTTTCGCCGCCGCAGGCAACTGCACAACAGGCGATCCGCCGCGCCATCGCAATCGCTTTGGCCGTGGCCGACACTTATGCGGAACAGACCCCGCTTGCGGATCTGAAACGCGCAAACCTTGCCGGGGATCTGCCCGCCGCGCGGAAGACCGAGTTTTCGGAGGTTCTGACAGCCGAAGCGCTGATCACGATGCACACGTTCGGCAATGCGCTGGCCTATCTGTTGTCCTCGCATCTGGGTGAGACCACGGTTGATATTGGTGAGATCGAAGAGGTCCTGACAGACAACGGCCAACTTGCCCTGCACGGCGCGTTGTGGGAACTGGACCAGACGCTGGCCAAATACGCCTCGGACGATGCCCACCTGATCGCCGCCACCAGTGCCTATGCCGAGCAACTGATGGAGAAGTCAGCCCTGCGCGCAGGGTCCGCAGGTTACCTGGCCCCGTTCCAGAACGCAGCCTGGCATATCGAGGCCGACGATCTGACGATCCGGGGGTTCGAGCCGGCCTCCAAGGCCAAATCCACCACCTTGACCATGACGTTCAAGAAGCCGAACGAAGTGGTCGGCAACCATATCGCCAAATATCAGGCGATGAAGCTGGCCAAGATGGTGATGGCCTATGATTTCGACCGCCGCCTGAACCCGTTTGCGGAACTTGGCGGGTTCATCTTTACCTTCATGGGTGACGGAAAGCCGGGCACCGGTAAGACCACGCTGATCCAGATGATGGCCGGGCTGATCAACGAGTATTGCCAGAACGCAGGCTATCCGTTCCGCTATCAGAACCTGAGCACCGACAATATCGACAGCTATCAGGGCAAATCCGGCCAGAACGCCAAGGCGTTTATCAACACGATCATCGACCCCTCGGTCATCGGCTTTGGCACCATCGACGATATCGACCAGCTGGCGGGTAAGCGCGGTGACCGGCAGTCGTCAGCCGGGCAGTTGGAGATCACCGCCGTACTGATGGAGAGCTTTGCCGGTGCCAACACCGTCGTGCGCGGCAACTGCACCTTTGGTATGTTCTCGAACTACCCTGAGAATGTGGACGACGCCCTGCGCCAGCGGGCGGGCGCGCGGTTCCTGGTCGATGGGCCGCAGACGCGCGAGGATTACATCGACATCCTGCACCTGTTGATGGGCCGCAACCACGACATTCCGCTGGGCGAACACGAGGCCTATGCCGCGCAGGAAATCAAAAAGGCCGTCGCCGCCAGTTTCGAAAGCCATTCCCGCCCGCATGAGGACGCTTTGCTGCAGGTCTATGACCGGGTGTCTGGCAAGATCGGCGAAATGGACACGATCGCCAAGCTGGGCACATACCTCAAGGCGATCCAGCAGGCGGATGAGCGGTTCACCGGCCGCGCGATCAAGAACATCACCGACGCGGTCAAGGTCCGCGCGATGGATTTCGAACTGCCCGACGAATGGATGGAGAACCCCGACCTGTTCCTGTTCCGCGACTACGACACCAAGAAGGCCATGATCGAGGATCTGCGCCAGCCGATCACGGTCGAGATGGTTATGCAGGAAATCAACCGCTACGCCGACAGCGAGTTCCGCTATGCCGACAAGAGCGATGAGGTCGCAATCGAAAACGCCGTCCGCGAGATGGGCCGGATGGAAGAGGCCAAGCGGCGGTATCTGGAGGGGAAGGTGTGACCGGCGGTCTGGAAGTTTTTATGTTCGTCGTTTCCAGCATGGTGGTGTCCTGCCTTGTTGGCTGGTGGACAGGAAAAACAGGTTCAGAAAAACTAAATCGACTTAGGCTTCGCGCAGTATTGATTACTGTGGCTTTGTTTTTCACAATCATCCCTTTTGTCCCAGTAGTGGTATCAATCGTTTTGACGGGAGGTGTAGAGAGCTTAGACTACTTTCTAAGCATGTGGGCAGTTTCCATATTCATTGTTCTTGTTTCTATTATGTCCGGAATTGTTGGAGTGTGGGCAATACTGGTCTTGAGTCTCTTGTTTTGTCTGGCAACGCTTTCGATCAGCCGTCGACGTTCCGGCAATAGTGACATGTTTTCGAAACATAATTTGGTCCGAATGGCTCAACAGGAAGAATTTCTCTGGAACATCGAAGAAACGATTACCCAACAGAAAGAGCGCCAATGATCCGCCTTATCGAAAAAGGCCTGATGTTCGGCAACCTCGTCCACATCTCCAGCCCGGCCTTAGTCGAGCGGTATAACCGCGCGCTGCAGCATCTGGCGGGCAAGACCACGGCGCTGAGGGATTTCCATGTCGATATCTCGGGCTATTCGCCGGAAGTGGGGATTGAGCTGGACGACCCGCTCTACCTCAACCCCAATGGGGTCAACCGACAGTTCATCCTGCTGACGACCGAGCAGAAACGCGCGCCTTTGCTGAACGTCAAGTTCTCGACCTCGCGCGATATCCTGCGCGAGTTCATCGAGATGAACGAGGCGCAGCTGTTTGCCCTGACCGCCACCGATGCCGTGGCCGGAGAGTTGGTGAACTCGGTCTTCAAACTCAGCAGTCCCCACGATCTGTTCAATCTGCGCAAGATCGAGATTGAGGCCGACACCGCAGGCGGCACCTTGCGTAAGGCGCAGCAGCTGGCGGGCATGGTCGAACAGTTCAAAACCGCCGAGGACGCCTGGTTCGACGATGTGCTGATCGCCAGGATGATCGAGACCGCCAAGGAGACCGGCGACGTTACGCGCAACCCCGTCCATCTGCGCCACACGGATTTTGAGCAACGCAACTTCTGGACGGCGCATTTCGGCGGGCTGTACCTGTTCCCGGACCTGGATCACCCGGCGGCGATCTGTATGGGTGACAAGCCTGACGATTTGCCGATCAAATACGTTTTTGACCCGTCGCAGCGGAACCAGGTTGCAAAGTTTCTGGATTACAATGATCTGGTCGAACCCATCGTCAAGGCGCGCGGTGTAGACGCCGCCGCAATCCTGCAGCAGAAGATGGATTTCCTGACTGTCGATGCGGCGGCGGATGCGGATGTCGACCTGACCGGGCTGGACCGAAGCGATATGCGGCGGTTGGCGCGCAATCACTCGGATGGCTTGCCCGAAGCCTATCACGGCCTTGCGCAACTGTTGCGCTGGGCAAGCGACGGGGGGCCGTGGCCGCGTATCACGTCGGATCATCCGGCTTATTTCTACACTTTGCGCGCCGCTGACACGCCGAACCGTGATCTGGTGAACATGCTGCTGGCCGAACTGGCCCCGCTGGACCCGCGCCAGATGTTCATTTGCCACAAAGAGCTGTTCTATAGCACCTATTCCAGATGGCCCGAGAGCAAGAAAGCCTATGTTGCCGACTTCCTCGCGCGCGAGTATCAGGTGGACAAGCAAGGGGCCCGTGCCGCGCTGTTCGGCCATGAGCCGGATATGAGCGGCGAAGACCGGGTCAGCGATGACATAATCGCGCGGGTCGGTCCGTGGGGTTCGGTAAGGAAAGGCTGAAATGTTCGGGTTATTGCGCCTTTTGCTGATCTTGTTGGTGATCCAGACGATCGCCTATGCCGCGCTGTCTTTCTACTCGCGCGGGATACGCCGTCGCAAACTGGAAAGCTGGTGGGATGAGAAGGGCAAGACGGGCAACAAGGACGCTTTTGTCGAACGCGGATTGCATGTGTATGACAATTCGTTCCGGCGCAAACTGATCCTGGGTGTCTATATTGTGCCATGGGTGGCGATTGGCGCGCTGATCTACATCGTGAATTACATGTGAGGGTTTAGGCATGGCCTATGTGAAATGGGCGTTCATCATCATCTTCTGGGGAACGATCGCGGCGGTCCTGCAATACTCGCTGCCGCAACATGATGTTGTGCGTATCGTAAACACCTACGAAGAGCGGCAGGATCTGAACGACTGGACACGGATTTTCTGGTCCGAACCCGAAGACCAATCCACCAGCCTGTCCAACCGGGATGTGCAATTCATTCAGGCCGTGCGCGAAAATGGCAAGCCGATCGTGTACCGAAACGAAGACACCGGGTGGGGGTGGCCACCCTACTTCAAGTTCGACACGGCGAACCTTTACACCGAAGCCAATGATGCGAAATCGACCAAGGAAAACCCGAAATGGGTGGTCGTGACCCATTACGGATGGCGAAACGAGTTCATGTCGATCTTTCCCAACGCCATTTTCATCAAACATGTGGAAGGGCCGGATGTGCAGGTCATTCCCTGGTTCAACATCATTTTCCTGACAATTTTCGCCGCGCTGGTCTGGGCGGTTTGGGTGCGCTGGCGCAGGTTCCGAAAGGCCCGAATTGATCCGATGATCGAGAATGTGGAAGACGGCTTTTATGCGGCCGGTGACGCGATTGAAGAACGCCGAAACAGATTTCAGCGCTGGCTGGACAGCTGGAAATCGAAATAGGCCTTAACGTCACGGGCGTGTTTGTGGCACGCCCGTAGGACCAAAGATATCGGCTACCTGACAACAAATTCTGCGTGCAAGGCGCCCGCCGCTTTGATGGTTTTCAAGATATCGATCATATCCTGGGGCGATACCCCCAGCGCATTCAGGCCTGCGACAACCTCGGACAGGGTCGTAGCTTCGGGGATTTCGGCAAGGCCGGTTCCTTCTTCCTCTTCGATCCCTGCAATAGTGCGCGGAACGACCACTGTTTCGCCCCTGGCAAACGGATTGGGTTGCACGGCAATCGGTGCTTCCTGAACTGTCAGGGTCAGATTACCCTGAGAGACAGCCACACGCGATATCCGGACTTCCTGCCCCATTACGATGGTGCCAGAGCGCTGATCGACCACCACACGCGCCTTTGCTTCCGGCTCGACCAGAATATTCTCGATACGCCCAATGGCATGGGCCGTCGACACTGCCTGAGTTGCAGCAATGTTGAGTTCAACCGTGCCTGAATCGCGCATGATTGCCACAGCTCTGTTGAACTCGGTGTTTATGGCGAATTCGATACGCGCGGCCGTGGTGAAATCGGGTTCTCTCAACGCAAGGCGCATTTGGGTTAAAGTTGACAAGTCGAACTCAATTTCACGCTCAACACGCGCGCCGGACGGGATCACACCCGAGGTTGGTACCCCACGCACGATCGACGCAGCCTCTCCTTCAGCGGAAACGCCACCTGCAAGGATTGTGCCTTGTGCAACCGCATAGATTTGCCCGTCTGCTGCGTTTAGCGGGGTCATAACCAGTGTCCCACCCAACAGACTGTTTGAATCGCCTATCGCCGAAACCGTTACATCAATTTGGCCGCCGACTCTGGCGAAAGGCGGCAGACTGGCTGTCACCAAAACCGCTGCCACATTCTTGGGCCGGAAATCCTCGCCCGTTACGTTGACACCCAAACGCTCCAGGATGTTGGACATGATCTCTTCGGTGAAAGGAGAGTTGCGCAATCCGTCACCGGTTCCGTTCAAACCGACAACCAGGCCATAACCCACAAGATCATTGCCTCTGACACCATCGAAATCCACGAGGTCCTTGAGGCGGATCGCCCCCGCCCAGGCTATACCGGGAACAAGGATCAGGAGAAGTATCAGCGCCCTCATCTCAGGAAATTCACCAGCGAAAGGTTCGCATTGCGAACGGTTACCGAATAGAGACTTTCCAACTGAAACTGCACCGTTTGCAATTTCGCCGCTGTTTCATAAGGATCGGCCGCGATCAGTTCGTTCCGGCTGAATTCCAGACTGGTTCGGGCCATCGAATTTCGCGTGGCGGCCTGTTCGATGCGGGCCTCGGCGCTGCCGACCTGGGCCCGCAGGTTTACCGTGGCATCCTGTGCGTTGGCCAGATCGACGCCCAGCTGGGTGAACAGGGCGGTGCGCTGGTCGGAAGAAAGAGCCAACGTATTGTCGGTGGCTAATGCCGCTATTGCAACATCCCTTAGGGCCGCCTTGAATGCCGGGTCGGTTGCCGTGAGTGGCAGCGTAACGCTTTCATTTTCCGAGATCTGCATAGGAGAGAGTGTGGTGCTCGCGCCCTGATAAATCATGGCGTCAAACCCGGCAGGGCTGTTGAACCATGTGTCGGCAGCCAAGCGTATGTCGGCGACGGTCACAGCCCCCGTCAGTTGTGTCTTCAACGCAGCCAACAGCGTGTCAGTCGAGGGCAGTGGCGAGACATCCGTGGCTGTACCCGAAAACAGACTGCGCCCACCAACTCGCGTGTTGAGCGCCGATACCATCGTGTCGAGCTCATTCCTGGCATGATCTGACGCCTGCGCATGATTTACCGGCTGATTGGCCGTTCCGTAGGTCAACAGAGACGCGGTCATTTCGCCAACCGAATCTCCAAATGTCTTCAGGCTCAACTGCATGGCATCCGTGAACAGGGCCGCTTCGGCTGTGGCGATGCCAAAGGCGTCGAGCCTGGCAAGCGAGCGATCCAGATCCAGGATCTGAGAGTAATTTCCGCCAAGCCGACCAGATATATCCTGCACTTTGCCGGTGGACATCTCGTAAGAGAGGGTTTCAATCTGTGTTTTGATTTCAGTGGCGCGGGTGCGAAGGGTCATACCGCGCGCCAGATCGCCGATAGCAGTCAAGTTCATGCTAATAACCTCAGAAGCGTTTCCATAAGCTCATCGACGACCGAGATGACACGCGCGTTTGCTGCGTATGTCTGCTCGATCTGCATGAGGCGCTGTAATTCCTGATCCGTATCGACGCCTTGTTCGGCCTCAATCTGTGACATTTGTTGTTGGCTGTTGCTGGCAAAAACCTTCCGCTGCTCTGCAGCGTGAGATTGCGCCCCGGCTTTCGACATAAGCGCCTCGGTCAACTCGGCGGCGCGCATGTTTCCAGTGCCAAACAGCCCGCCAGGTACGGTGCGCGCATCATTCAGAATGGAACCGAAAGCACGCAGTTGCGACGCTTGTCCGGGATCGCCCGGCGTTGCGGCACCCAGCCCGGCGCGGAGCTTCCAGCTGTTCCCGCCGTTGTCGGGGTCCGCAACCGAATTCATCGAAATGCGCGATGACAGCCCGACAAAGGTTGTCGGGTCGAACCGATTTCCGTTGTCTGTGAACAGACCGGGATCTGTCGCAAGTGCCGTGGGATCCAAGCCCGGCGTTTCAAATCGTTCGATAAGATCGCGGGCAACGGTATCAAGCTGCAGCTGCGCCTCAACCGCCAATTCATCGCGAATTGAAAACTGGGCCATCAACGCGCCGCCACGGATTTGCGCAGTGTCCCCGCTGGTGCGTACCGGGTTGCCGTTCATAGCCAATCCGGACAGGAGACCATTTGCAACCGTCATGTGGGGTTTCGTCTCACCGGTCGTGGAAAAGGTGAACTCGGACGCCTTACCTTCAAGAAGTATCAACCCGCCGTCTGAATAGAGCGATACCTGATCGTTGGCACGTGGCACAACGTTGACCGGGATCAAAGTATTGACCTGATCGATCAGGACTTGCCGTTGATCCAGCAAGGCCCCGATATCGCCGCCGGAATTTTGAATGGCCGGAATCTTTGCGTTCAGAACTTCGATGTCTTTCAGAACCAGGTTCAGGCTTTCGATCTGATCGCCTATCTTGCGGTCCGCGTCCGAGCGTGCCTGTCGCACACCCTCAGAAGCCGCGTTAAGCTCTGCCGTAAGGTCGCGCGCCGCGCGCGCCACTTGATCAAGTCTTTCGATCGAGTCGGGTAGACTGGCTGCGGTAATGAAGCTGTTTTCCAAGGCAGACATACGGCTGGCAAGGGATGGCGTGCTGTCTGCTGTTCCTACAAGGTTTTCGAACCGTGAGCGGAAATCCGAAATGGAGGATTGAAAGGCAAGCTCGGCGTCTGACGACCGTCTGTTGGCCGTCAGAACCGGGTCCTGATGCCGGATTACCCCAACCGCACGCACGCCATTGCCAGATATGGGACTTGTCGCCAGTTCAAGGGACCTGCGCGCATAGCCCGGTGTCAGGGCATTCGCGATATTCCCCGAGACCACAGCCGCCCCGCGACTGGCCGCTGTCAGCCCACCCAATGCGTTATTGAGTGCCGTCGACATATTCATGAGGCCGCTCCTTTCCTTTGGTCAGCGCCTGGATCAGCGCTTCAAGTTGGTCGTTTCCTGAAGCATCTCGTCCACCGTCTGGATCACCGTGGCACTGGATGAATAGGCGCGTTGTGTCTGGATCAGAGATGTCAGCTCGGTTGCCACATCCGTGGTGGATTCTTCGCGTGCGAAGGAAACGATATCACCGGTTGGGCCTTCGCCCGCGTTCCACAGAAAGAACGTGCCGCTTTCGCGGGAAGGCGCGTAGGTTTGACTGTCCAGCGCTGTCAGGCCGTTGGGATTGGGAACATCGGCCAGCGGGATCTGGAACATTCGGCGGCTGACACCGGTATCGTAGAATGCATAGACATAGCCACTTTCATCGACCTGAACGCTGGTCATCGTACCAACGGCAGATCCATCGCGCGTGATTGAAACCGGAGCAAATGTATCGGATAGCTGAGTAATGCCATCGGAATCGCCGATCAGTCCGATATTGACCTCCATCGGGCCGCCAGCGACATTGACCATGACACTGCCGGTTACTGGATCGTAAGCGCCACCGGATACAGGAGTGACGCTGGCCAGCGTACCACCAGCCGTTCGATTATCGGTAAAGGTCAAAGTGTACTCCCCGATAATCGCGCCACCGGATGCTGAATCGCGCAGAACCATGGTCCATTCATTGCTGCTGCCAGTTGCGGGAACGGTCGGGATCAGCTGAATATCAATACTTTCGGATTTCCCGAGATTGTCGAAATACTCGACCGATAAAGGCTGTGTGTCGCCCGGCGCACCCGCATCTGTTGCCGTTGCGGGAAGGTTCATACGCAGGTTCATCTTTGTTGTCGGGGCACCGGACAACTGGTTGACGCTCAACTGAATTGGTTCAAGCGCGGCGGGCGTGTCGCGTGGAACGGGCGGGATGGACCCGTCTGCCGCAGCACGCCATCCCAAAAGAACAAGGCCGGATTCGGTCACCAGATATCCTTCGTCGTTAGTCCGGAAGGAACCTGTGGTCGTCAGCAACATCTCGTTCGAATTTGCGCCGACCTGCGAGCTGGATCGTACCGGCAACATGCCGCGTCCGCGCACTGCAAGATCGGTAGAGTTGCTGGTGGTCACCAGTGATCCGCGCTGATCAATCATGCGCTGGCTGGTCGTGCGCACGCCCCCTGCCGAGTAACTGCCACCCTGGCCAGACGTGACCATCGAATGAAAGTCAGTTTCCACTCGTTTGTATCCGTAGGTCGAAGAGTTTGCGATGTTGTCGGAAATCGTTGCCAACCTGTTGGCGTTGGCCTTCAACGCCGCCACACCGGCATTCAGCGAAGAGGAAATTGTCATTGGCGCGCCCTTCTGTTGCGTCAAGCTTCGATGCAACAGGTAACGCGCTGCCCCTTAACAGCGCGCTAACAGGTAAAATGCGTTCTATCCTTTAGGGTCGCCGCAGAAATATCACTTCGATTCTGTTGTTCCGAACCGCCATCGGATTGTCGGTGAAGAGTTTTCGGTCAGCATGACCTGTGACGCGATCCATCCGGCTTGCCGCTACGCCTTTGTCCTGTAACAGCTGGCGGACTGATTGCGCCCGGGCAGTGGACAGATCCCAGGTGGTATTGCGAACCTGCACAACAGGAGATGCGCTGACATGGCCTTTGACAGCAATCGGGTTGGTCACGAGATCCGAAGAACGCGCTATGATCAAAGCAAGCGCCCGCAAGATCCCGGTTGGTTTCCCGGAACCGGGGTCGAACAGTGGCTGGGTGTCCGTATCGAATAGCTCAACAACGAATCCTTCGTCGGTGACGCGTGTCACGATATGCCTGAGAAGCTTATCCGACACCTCGCTTTCACCGGTTCGCCCCAAAAGCTGAGCTTCAAGCGTCGAGAAGTCTTCGGTGTCACCTTTGCCACCACCGATGGCATCCAAACCGGTTGACCCGCGTGCCTGACGGGATTCAGTTGCGTGTTTGGTGCTGGCCCCGGCACCATTCCGCAGCAATGTCTTTTCCGACAACATACTGTCGCCGCCAAAAGCACCGTCTCCGCCGCCGGATTCGGGGCTCAGAGGGATTGTCGGGGCGAAGTAATCCGCCAACCCTTTGCGTTGCTGTTCAGTTGTCGCGTTCAGCAGCCACATCAACATGAAGAAGGCCATCATGGCCGTGACAAAGTCGGCATATGCAACTTTCCACGCACCGCCGTGGTGACCATCACCACCCGACACACGCTTCTTCTTGATGATGATTGGCGCCGCATTGGTCTGCGCACCCATCTCCACCACCTATATTATCACCCGACTTTTTGCCTAGCAGCGCAGGTCTTAAGGTGGCCTTAATACTTAAAACTGTTTGGAATTCTGCCTAGCGTGGCAAGCTGATCGATGCACGACGCAGTATCAATGACAAGCGGTTAAAGCTGTTTTCGATTCCCTCAGCTTCCGGTTTGGCAAAAAAGGCGTCCAATTCCTCGTGAACGCGAACGGCCTGATCCAGCAGCAGATCAGACCCTTCGGCGTATAGCCCGGCCTTGATCATCACTTCGGACTGCTCGTAACTGCCCACGAGTTTTCGGGTTTCTGTGATCATCTGGTTCTCGGCCTCGGATGCGGCTCCCGGCAGGCTCCGCGACACAGATCTGCTGACGTCAATGGCCGGGAAACGCCCCCGTTCGGCGATGTCGCGGCTGAGTACAATGTGCCCGTCCAAAACGCCGCGCAGAATGTCAGCGATGGGTTCATCCATGTCCGAACCGGCCACCAAAACGCTGAATACCGCAGTAATATCCCCCTGTTCCTGCGTTCCGGGACCTGCGCGTTCGCAAAGACTGGCAATCAGGGGGGTGACAGAGGGTGGATATCCCCGCAAAGACGGGGATTCCCCCATAGAAACAGCGATTTCACGATGCGCCT
Source organism: Ruegeria sp. AE4 (assembly GCF_056542185.1). Classification (NCBI taxonomy): domain Bacteria; kingdom Pseudomonadati; phylum Pseudomonadota; class Alphaproteobacteria; order Rhodobacterales; family Roseobacteraceae; genus Ruegeria; species Ruegeria sp. AE4. The sequence goes on from NZ_JBQFZK010000008.1 coordinate 70,747, forward strand.
CAGCGAAGCGGGTCACGGAATCAGCCAGAAAAAGAATGTTCAGACCCAGATCCCGCAGATACTCGGCCGTCGACATGGCCGACCAGGCACACCGCCTGCGCGCCAATGCCGACTGGTCAGAGGTGGCGGCCACCACGATTGTGCGCTTCATGGCTTCGGGGCCAATGGCCTGCGCGACAAATTCATTCACCTCGCGTCCGCGCTCGCCAATCAGAGCGACTACGACGACATCGGACTGCATAGACCGGGCCAGAGTGGAAAGCAGGGTCGATTTACCGACACCCGACCCGGCAAACAACCCCACCCGCTGCCCGCGTACGACGGGCAACACAGTGTTGAGAACCGACAAGCCGGTGACCATCCTCTGCCCCAAAGGTTTGCGTGTCACGGCTGGTGGAGGGGCCTGCATGATATCGCGCGTCTGCGATCCGCTCAGCAGCGGTTTTCCATCCAAGGGCCTGCCAAAGGGGTCGATTACCCGTCCAAGCCAGTGCAATCCCGGTGCAAAATCTGGTGATGGGTCAAGGTAGACGCGATCCCCCAGGCTGACCCCATCGGGGGCCGCATTGGGGAGCATTTTAATATGGCCAGAACCGACATGAAGCACCTCGCCCACAAGATCGGACCCGACGCGCCGCCGCAATGTCAGCAAATCCCCGACCCGGGCATGCGTGTTCAAACCACCGATTTCGATCAGACCCTGCGCGACGCCGGTGACCAGCCCCACGTGACGGACTGCGGTCATCCTGTCGAGTTCGTGTTTCAGAAGTACCGGGTCGAGATCAGACATCGTGGAGGCTCCAACTGAGTTCTGAAAACGGTTTCTAAAGGAATCGGGGTTAAGCCTTGATTGAAATTGATCGAGGGAGAAGCCCCGATGTTCTATGACCTGAACGTCTTTAAGACAGCGTACGCAATGGCAACCCATGCCGGGCAACGGCAGGCGGTCATTGCACGCAACATGGCGAATGCCGATACGCCGGGCTATCAGCCGCGCGATATCGAGGCCTTTCAGAAAGCTTTCGAAACCACCGGGCATGACGTGACCATGGACGCCACGCGGCCGGGCCATCTGCATGGCAGTATCGGTGCGCAAAACTGGGCTGAGGTTGAAGCTGTCCCATCAGGTGATCCCAATGGCAATGGTGTGTCGCTTGAGGAAGAGATGCTTAAATCGGTCGAGGTCAAACGACAGCACGACCGAGCGCTGGCGATCTACAAATCCTCAATGGACATTCTGCGCACCAGTTTGGGTCGCGGATAAGGGGCGGCAGGTATGAGCGATTTTTCCCATTCCCTTGCTGCGTCAGCCAGTGCTTTGCGCGCGCAATCCGCGCGGTTGCGGCATGTGTCCGAAAACATCTCGAACGCGGACACGCCCGGCTATCGACGCAAAACCGTACCGTTTGAAACCGTGCAGAAAAACGGTGGGGACATGGTGCAGGCTGGCCGTGTGACGCTTGACCAGCGTTCGCTGGCCCGCATCTACGACCCCGGTCATCCCTTGGCAGATGAAAGTGGCCACTTCCAGGGCTCCAACGTCGATTTGATGATTGAAATCGCGGACGCCCGGGAAGCCCAGCGCAGTTATGAGGCCAACCTGAAGATGTTTGATCAGACGCGGCAGATGTCGTCGTCGCTGATGGAATTGCTCAGAAAATAAGGACAGCCAGAATGGATATCCGATCACTGAACGCCGCGCAGAATTATGCTGGCGCACGCTCTGCCACACAGGCCGATCCCGATCATGGCGGGGTGGCACAAGGATTGAGGGCGACCTTTCAGGACTTTGCAGCCACGCTCAGACACAGCGAACAAATGTCTCAGTCTGCGATGGTCGGTCAGGCTGATCCCCATGCACTGGTTCAGGCGCTGGCCCAGACCGAACTGGCGGTAGAAACCGCAGTGATCGTCCGCAACAAAGTGGTCGAAGCCTATCAGGAAATCCTAAGAATGCCGGTCTGACCCGATGCTCAGCGAGGGGCTTTTTTATGACATCGTTCGTCAGGCGTTATGGGTTGCGGTCATCACATCCGTCCCGATCCTTGCCGTGGCTCTGGTTTCTGGCCTGGTTGTCGGTCTGTTCCAGGCGCTGACCTCGATTCAAGAGATGACCCTGACTTTCGTTCCCAAGTTGATCGCCATTGTCGTCGTGTTCTGGATTTCGATGGGGTTCATGACTCAGACCCTTGTTACGTTTTTTACCGGAACGCTTGTTCCTTTGATTGCAGGAGGCCGCTGATGGACACGGCTTACGTCACCTTGTCACGTCAGTCCGGGCTGATGAGTGAAATGCGGCTGGTGGCGAATAACATCGCAAATGCCAACACGACCGGATATCGCCAGCAGGGGCTGGTGTTTTCGGAATACATTCGGGACATGCCGAACAATCCGTCCCTCTCCATGAGCCGGGCCGAGGCGCGCAACACGTCACTGCAACAAGGCGTGCTTACGGAAACCGGAGGGCAGTTTGATTTCGCCCTCGAAGGGGAGGGGTTTTTCATGGTTGAAACCCCGGATGGCAACCGGTTGACGCGTGCGGGCGGCTTCTCGCCAAACGCCGAAGGCGATCTGGTTGCGATGGATGGCGCACGCGTTCTGGATGCCAACGGTGCCCCGGTCTTTATCCCGCCCGATGCAGCTTCGATTGATGTTGGCAGTGATGGAACGTTGAGTGTCAACGGCCAGTTTCTGGGCCAGTTGGGCGTATTCAATGTCGCTGATCCGCAGGAGCTAATACGCGAAGGAAATACGCGGTTTCGTGCCAACGGTGCGATAGATCCAGTTGATGAACCCGTTGTTTGGCAACGCTTTCTCGAAGGTTCAAACGTCAACGCCATTCAGCAGGTGACCCGCTTGGTGGAAATCCAGCGCGCCTATGAGCTGGGGCAAAGCTTTCTTGACAGCGAAGACGAACGCGTGCGCGGGGCGCTCAAGGCGCTGATGCGCTGAACGGTAAAAGGAGAGTTTGACATGCGAGCCCTGAAAATTGCCGCCACCGGAATGACCGCGCAACAGATGCGGGTCGAGACGATTTCGAACAACCTGGCAAACATGAACACCACTGGCTACAACGCCCGCCGGGCCGAATTTGCCGATCTGCATTATCAACAGATGGCGCGCGCCGGAACTGTAAACGCCTCGGACGGAACAGTATTGCCGACAGGTATTCAACTTGGTCTGGGCGTGCGGCCCGCAGCTGTTACCGTGCAACTGGAACAAGGTGCTTTGTCAGCCACCGGCAGTGATCTTGACGTGGCGATCGAGGGGCGCGGATATCTGGAAGTTACGCTGCCCAGCGGTCAGTCCGCGTATACGCGTGACGGCAGCCTCAAGCGGTCGGCAGAGGGTCTCATTGTCACCTCCGACGGTTATGCGGTTTCGCCGGAACTCACCGTTCCCGACGACGCACGGTCAATTTCGATCAATGCCGCGGGTGAGGTCTATGCTTATTTCGACGACTCTCCCGAGGGGCAGTTGCTGGGTGAGTTTGTCCTTGCCAGCTTTTCGAACGCCAAGGGGCTGGAAGCCATTGGCAGCAATCTGTTCAAGGAGACCGAGGCGTCGGGTGCCCCGGTGCTGGGAACTCCGGGAAGTGATGGGCTGGGCACATTGCGGCAGGGTTATCTGGAAGACAGCTCGGTCGACGCAGTGCGCGAGGTAACCGAACTTATCGAGGCGCAGCGCGGCTATGAGATGAATGCCAAAGTCATCTCGGCTGTGGATCAAATGATGAGCGCGACAACGCAGGTGCGATGATGCGAGGGATCGGCATATGTTTGGCACTACTGGCTCCAATCACAGCACAGGCTGACATTGTGGTTCCAACCCGCACGATCCGGGCCAAAGAAATCATTTCTGCAACTGACTTGAAAACAAGCCCGACGGATGTCCTAGGTGCGGTGACTGACCCTGATTTTCTGATCGGGCAAGAGGCGCGGGTGGCACTGTATCCCGGCAGGCCGGTCCGAGAAGTTGATGTAGGCCCCCCCGCCATCGTTGACCGCAACGATCTGGTCGTCCTGATATTCGACCGCCAAGCCTTGTCGATAACCGCGGAAGGCCGCGCCTTGGGGCGTGGCGCTGCTGGGGATCGCATCCGGGTCATGAACCTGTCGTCCAGAACAACTGTAACCGGCCAAATCCGCGCGGATGGCCAAGTCGAGGTTAAGTAATGACCGGACTGTCGAAAACTCTCCTTCTCATAGCTTTGTCTTTGGCCGCGTGTGGTCGTCTGGATCATCTTGGCAAGCCCCCGAGTTTTACACCAAACGAAGAATCTCCCGAGCAGGTTGCCATGCTGTGGCCGGGTCTGCCTTTGCACACGCAACCACAACGCACCGTTGACCGCTCATCTCTTTGGAGCGGAGGGCAGCAATCCTTGCTGGGCGATCAGCGGGCGATCAAGAAAGGTGACATTCTGACTGTAGTCATCGAGTTGGATGAAAAAGCTGAGATATCAAACAACACCAGACGGTCCAGATCAGGCTCGGAAAACCTTGAGGTTCCTGGCCTCTTTGGTTTGCCCCAGCGCGTGCAAAAACACTTACCTGACGGGGCATCGCTGGATGAAGCCGTGTCCATCGAAGCGGATTCCACAAGTTCCGGGCGGGGATCTGTGAGGCGAAACGAGAAACTCACCCTGCGTGTCGCCGCGACGGTTTTGGATGTTCTGCCGAACGGGGTTCTTTCGATTTCCGGCTCGCAGGAGTTGCGGGTCAATTTTGAACTGCGCGAGCTTTTGGTGGCCGGGTATGTCCGCCCTCAGGATATCTCGCGTCAAAACGAAGTTACCTACGACAAGATCGCCTCTGCGCGGGTGTCTTATGGTGGAAGAGGTCAGATTACGGATGTCCAGCAACCCCGATACGGCCAGCAAGTTCTTGATTCACTCTTGCCATTCTGAGGTGCGACCGTGATTGCAAAACTGGTTCCAGTCGTTCTCCTGATTGTCGGCCTGGGTGCGGGTGTCGGTGCCGGGCTGTTTCTGTCACCTTCGGGCAAGCCCGACAAAACAGCCGCCGAAAAAGAAGTGGCAAAAGAAGAGAAGGCCGGTCACGAGAAGTCTGAAAAGTCCAAGGAAAAAAAGCCAGCCTATGGGTATCTAAAGTTGACCAAGCATTTTGTCGTTCCGGTGGTTGGGGATGACGAAATCGAAGCGATGGTCACTTTGTCCCTCAGCCTTGAGGCGAACACAGCAATTGAAGAAACTTTTTATTCCATTGAGCCCAAGTTGCGGGATGGCTTTCTTCAGGTTCTGTTTGATCACGCAAATACCGGGGGATTTGATGGGACGTTCACAGAATCCCGGAATCTGGATGTCTTGCGTAAGTCCTTGTTGGAAGTGGCGAAAAAAGAGCTGGGTGAAGATGTTTCAAAAGTGCTGATCATGAGCGTGAACCGTCAAGATACCTGACGAAGGTCGCTTCACGGCACGGATCCGGTCAGCATTAACGGGTTTGCTTTCGAGCAACGGCCTGCCGATGGCTTTTTAGCTGCTGCTCCCGCAGGGTTGCGACGGCTTGTTTGCGGCCAAATGCAATTCTGAGCGCCTCCAGACCGGCCAGTTTCTGAGCGCGCGTTTGGGCAAGTCGCATGTTCAACGCGCGGCGCGTGGCAGATTCCCAGCCATTCCAAAGAATGTCGGCCCCGGATATCTGATATCCTTCTGTCCAACCGCTGGCTTTGCGCACCTGGTCAAGCTGATGATCCAGTTTCGCCAATTGGTTCTGAATTCTGGCCTCGGCCTCGAGGATTGGGCGGAGTGTCTGAAATTGCTTCTGGAAAGCGACGTCGGCTATTTTGTCCAGCCCGCTTAACTGAGTGTCCTTCATCGGATCTGCTCCTTTGCACGTTTCCGCATCGCTTCGGCGAACCTGATTGCAGCGGCAACGGGGCGGAAATGTTCTTCGGCGATCTCCTGCCCGATGTCGACAGTTGCGTGAAGCGCGCGCGCCGTCGGGGGATCCGAGCGGATCGGAACGCCAGCCTGAGCCGCAGCGGAACGGATGGAAGCGGCTACTGCATCCACACCTTTGGCGACACAAACAGGTGCGCTGCCAGTAGCCCTGGACCACTTCAGTGCAACGGCAAAATGGGTGGGGTTTACGATAACAACATCCGCGCCCGGAACATCTGCCATCATCTGGCTCGAGGCGATCTCCTGTGCACGTTGACGGCGGTGTTGCTTTACATAGGGGTCGCCTTCGGCGTCCTTTGTTTCATCCTGGATCTCTTTGCGCGACATGCGGTTCTTGCGCATGTGCTCGGCGTATTGCCACAGAAAGTCGATAACGCCGATGCCGAGTGCGATGGCAACCACAATGAACAGGAAGCGAAACAACAGGTTCATCATCAGCAGTATGGATGACTTTGCCGGGGCCGCGCTGGCAGACAGAATTTCGGCCAGATTCGACTTGATGAAAAGTGCGAGGCACAGGCTGTAAATCGCCAGTTTGGTTGCGCTCTTGGCGAACTCGAACAAGCCACCGCGCCCGAACTTGTTTTTGGCATTCGAAACAAGGGAAATCCGCGAAAGCTTTGGATTCAGTTTGCTGGGGGCGAACACCAGCGTGCGTTGGGCAATCAGGTTTAGCAGAACGGCCACCGCGGGCAGGCAGAAAAGCACGGCAATGGGTGTCACCGCGCCACTCAGAATTCCGGCAACCGTCGCTGTCGCAGGTCCCATTTTCAGAAGGTTCGCGATCTGGTCGGATTGGTCGATCAGGACCATGAACAGAGTTCCCAATTGCGCGACGGCGTACTGCCCTGCCGCCAACAATGCGATCAGCAGTCCGGTATATGCCGCAACAACCGACAAGTCGTTGGACTTGGGAACTTCACCCTTTTCACGGGCTTTCTGGAGCTTTTGCGGCGTCGGCTCGTATGACTTGTCGTTGTCGTCATCGGCACCGCTCATCGCTGGCCTCCGATCGGGTTCATGAAGAAGGCAATCAGCGCGTCAGACCAAACAGAGAGGATCAATGGTGCGCCCGTAAACAGCAGAAACAGCCCGGCAAATGTTATTGCTGGCGCGCCCACGAAGGCGACCATCAATTGCGGCATGGCCCGGTTGATAACCCCAAGTGCAAGATTGTAGATCAACGAGGCGATGACGAATGGCGTTGCCAGCGAGAAGGCCAACCCAAAGCTGCGTGAGATTTGTCGCACACCCCAATAGGACAAATCTGCCGAGCTTGGCACCAACCCCATGGGGAATAGGGCATAACTCTGGATCAGGAATTGCGCGGCCCGTACGTGCAAGCCCATGATGACGGCAAGCGTTAGCCCCGCGATCGTTAGCAGGTATCCCATTGCCGGAACAGGATCAGTGGCCGCCGCACCCAGCAATTGCGACAATGACGTGGATTGCGCGGCAATGGATCCGGCGGTTTGCAGCGCCAAAACAAACAGCCGCAGCCCGGTTCCAAGCGCCAGCCCAATCAGGATTTCTGTCCCAACCAACCGCCCCAGCGTCCACAGGTTGAGAGACAGGTCCAATGGTTGGGTTGCCGGAAAAATGATCAGGGTAAAGGCGACGGATATCCCCAGTTTCATCCGTGTTGGAATGCTGCGCTCGCCGAAAGCAGGCAGCAGCGAAACCAAAGCAGAGACGCGCAGAAAAACCGCAAAGGCCTGCCAGAGCGGTTCGGCCAGCTGCGTCAACAATTCTGGCGGCAGAGCGATCACGCGGGAACAGTTCCTACCAGCGCGGGTTTGGCTTCCAACCCGATTTCCTCAAAAGAAAGGACCGGGTTTGGAACGCCGCGCGCATGCATGATCGTACGCAACAACCGGCGTCGCCGGGTCGAGGTCACGACAGCAGGAAACAAACCGTTATCAGCAGATCTGGCGATACTGCTGACCATGCCGTCGGCCAGCTTGTTAAACAGGTTCGGTGGTAGCGCGACATCCAGTCCGGCGCTGGGCGCGTCGACCTGATAGGTGGTGAACGTTTCCTCCCACTCGGGGGCCAGTTGGATCAGCGGGATCGAGCCATCCTCACGCTTCATATCGGCGACCAGTTGAAATCCGAGACGCTGGCGCACCAATTCGCAGATGCCTTCAGGCTGGGTGGTTGTCAGCCGTGCTTCGGCAACGCTTTCAAGGATCAGGGCCATGTTCCGGATCGAAACCCGTTCCTCCAGAAGCAGTCGCAGAACGGCGTGCAATGTGTCCATTGGCACTTTGTCGGGGATCAATTCATCCAGCAACTTGCGGTTTGCCTCAGCCCGAACTGGGTCGCTCAGGCGGGTCATTTCGGTCAGCAGGCGGCGCAGGGATTTCAACGTCAGCAAGCGCGAGAAGTTCTGCTTGATAATCTCTAGCAGATGCGTGGCCAGGATCTCGGGCGGTGAGACGATAGTGGCCCCGTTCAGCGCTGCGTCCTCCTGATGTTTGGGCAGGATCCAGCGGGCAGGCGCGCCGTAAACCGGCTCGGTCACGTCATTGCCTTCGGGCAACAGATCGAACCCGTCCTGAACCAGAGCCAGAACCAGATCGGGGTTCAGAACGCCGCGCGCCTGTTCGACCCCCTGAACCTTGATCACGTAGGTTCCGGTTGGCAGGTCGGCTCGATCAGTCAGGCGAATTTCGGGCAGGATCAATCCGAAGGTAGACGCCACGTAGTTGCGCATATTGGCAATGCGGGCATCCAACCCAGTTCCGGGATTCAAAACCAAGCTTACCAGATCGGGTGCGAATTCAAGGTGCACGTCATCCAGGTCCAGAATATCACCAATAGCCTGCGAGACCGACACCTCGGTTTCGGTCGCCTGCGAATGCAATGACGGATCTGTTTCTTTCTGCTTTTTCCGAATTCTGTAGGCCGCATAACCAAGTACAGCTGCACCGAGGATGAACGGCAGGAAAGGCAGGCCGGGCACCAGCGCAAACAGGACCATAAGAACCGCCACGGTAGACAGCGCAGCCGGATGACGCCCAAGTTGGGAGAAAATGGCATTGTCGGTGGCACCCTGTGTTCCGCCGCGCGCCAGCAGCAATGCAGAGGCAATCGAGATGATAACCGCGGGGATCTGCGAGACCAGACCATCACCGACGGTCAGGATTGCATAAGTCTCGAACGCCGAAGCCACCGGCATTCCGTGCACGATCACCCCCATGACCAAACCCATAACAAGGTTCAAAAGAGTGATCAGAAGGCCAGCAACGGCATCACCTTTGACAAATTTCGACGCACCGTCGAGCGAGCCGAAGAATGTCGTTTCCTGCTGTTCGCGTTCCCGCCGTTCCTTGGCTTGCTGATGGTCGATGGCCCCGGCTGACATGTCGCTGTCGATGGCAAGCTGCTTGCCCGGCATCCCGTCCAAGGCAAAGCGCGCGCCGACCTCGGCCATACGGGCGGCCCCTTTGGTGATGACCATGAAATTCACGATCAGCAGTACGCCGAAAACCACAAGACCCAGAAAGATGCTGCCGCCCATGACGAAATTGGCGAACCCTTCAATCACGTCACCAGCTGCGTTGGGTCCAGTATGCCCCTGACCGATGATCAGTTTGGTCGACGAGACGTTCAGCGACAGGCGCAGCATCAGCGATGCCAGCAGGATCGTTGGGAAGGACGAGAAATCCAGCGGACGTTCGATGAACAGCGTCAGAGTGAAAATCAGGATGGCCAGCGCGAAAGAGGCGGCTAGCCCCACATCCAGCACCCAGGCAGGCATGGGCAGGATCATCATGACGATGACGGTCATCAGCGCCAGTGCCAACAGGACAGTGGGCGAAAACAGGGACCGGATGTCAATCTGGGGCACGCAGGTTTCCTAATTGAAAGGGATGAAAGCAGTTGCTGTGCTATTGGTCGGGACCAGAGAGCCCAAGGCAGTGGTGGCGGGTGAAGCCACTAGCACCGGAATCAAGGGCGTTCCGGCCCTTGTGAACGGATCGCGTGACTTGCCAGAAAACCCGTGCGAGGGCGGGTTGTCCAATTGAGCCATCACTGTCTGGAACCGACCACGATAAGCCTCGGCCAGAGCATTCGTGCGGGAATGATACGCCCCGGCCGCAGCAGGCCACGAACCAAGTTCGAAATAAAGGTCTTTCAGGAAGCGGGCGGCGTAGGTTGCGTTCGCATCCGGCTCAAACATCGCATCGATCGAGCGGAAGGCCTTACCATGCCAGCGATAATTGACCTGGAAACACCCGACGTCAAAGCTGCGAGAGCCCGCTTTGAAAATTTTGAAAACATAGGCCTTGGCCTCGGCCTCGGACTTGAACCAATACCCCTGACCTTCGGCATTTATTGTCCAGGGCCAGGGCTGCAACAGCCCGTCGACTGTTCGCCCGGTTTCAACGCGAGTTATGGCGCGCAGCACGTCCAGCGGAACATCTTCGGACAGTGCCGCACGGCGCGCGGCCTGATCACAAAGCCCGCCTGTCGGTGCTGCGTGCATGGCAGAACCCACCTGCGCCAACAGCACATGCAGTATCATGAAAGCAATTGGTATTCTGCGAATTGGCATTCTGCCGGTCCGGGATTCTGGTGTTCCCGGCCAAGCTAGCCGCCGATCGGTTTACAGAGAGTTATCGCAGCCTCAGTTTCGGTCGATCCTGCGCCCGAAAACAACGCTTGTATTGGTGCGCAGGACGCCGGGGATCTTCGCCAGATCGTCCACCAGAATGTCCAGATCCTCCAGCCTCGGGGCATCTGCGGTCAGCATCAGATCGAATTCACCATTGATCGACAGGCATAGTTTGACCTCGGGATAAGCCTCGAGCCGTTTAAGGATCCGGTTGGTTTCCTTCTGCTGCACTTCCAGCATGACGATGACCTGCACTTTGGGCGTGTCTTCCGTGGACCCAAGGCGCACGGTGTATCCGGTGATTACGCCGCGATGTTCCAGACGATTGATCCGTTCATGCACAGTCGTGCGGGCCACACCCAGCGAGGCCGCGATCTGCGTGGTCGAGGCACGTGCATTGGCTTGCAGGGCGGCGATGATACGGCGGTCAAGCTGGTCCATTGGGGCTCCGGTTTGCGGTAAGTCCGGGTTTAGATCAGATGGACATCCTTTCTCAAGGCTCACGCGGTATGCGTGGGTGCAGGTCGTCGATTATGATCGGGTGCGCGTGCGGGCCCGCCCCGGCCAGATGCGGATGATCGGCTGGCAGATCGGGGTGAGTGTGAACAACCGGTTCCTGATCGTCACGCGGCCAAAGGCTGACTGCCACAATCACGCCTGCCACGGACAGAATAGACATACTGCCGAGCGCAACAGTCGGCCCATAAACGGTCATTATCCACCCAGCCAGCGGATACAGCACCAGCCAGCAGCCGTGTGACAGAGTAAACTGTGCAGCAAAGACAGCGGGGCGGTCTTCGGGATGGGCGGAACGGGTCAACAAACGACCCGAAGGCGTAAGGGTTGTAGAATATCCAAAGCCAGTAAAAGCCCAAAAAACGGCAAGGACACCCAGCGTAAGCGGGATCGTCGCGGTCAGAACCGAGGCGACGGCCATAGCGCCCGACGCAAGAATGGCTCCGGACAGCATAACCTTGCGATCCTCAATCCGATTCAGCAGTCGGGGCAGAGTAAACGCCGCCAGCATCGACCCGCCGCCAAATCCGGCCAGTGCAATGGCCACGGCGCTTTCTGACAGGCCAAGGGTGGCCCGCACGATGACCACTGTGTTGACGATTACCATCGAACTCAGCGCTGCGGCGCTCCAATTAAGCGCAAGCAGCCCCCTCAGCCGGGGCGTTTTCAGATAGATGCGAATTCCGCGTGTCGTGCGGTCATAGATTCCGCGTGGTTTGCTGGGCTTGGGCGAGGGCAGGACGACCGAGACCACCAGCAATGCCGAAGCAACAAATCCCAGCGCTGTGCCCCAGAACAGGCTGTTGAAGCTGACCAGCAACAGAAGAGCCGCGGCAAACATCGGGCTCAGCAGGCTTTCCATGTCGTAGGCAAGACGTGACAGTGACAAAGCGCGGGTATATTCGTTTTCGTCCGGCAACACGTCCGGGATCGTTGCCTGAAAGGCGGGCGTAAAGCCCGCCGAGGCGGATTGTAGCACGAAGATCAGCACATAGATTTGCCAGACCTCGGTCACGAAAGGCAGGCATACAGCGACTGCGGCGCGGATCAGGTCCAGAAGAACCAGCATTTTCCGACGGTCCAGCCGCTCGGCAAATGCAGCGGCCAGGGGGGCCACGGTGACATAGGCCACCATCTTGATCGTTAGCGCGGTGCCCAGCACAAGGCCAGCAGCGTCTCCGGCCAGATCAAAGGCCAGCAGCCCAAGCGCGACTGTGGCCAGCCCGGTTCCGGTCAGGGCGACGATCTGGGCAGCAAACAGGTGGCGGTAGGTCCGGTTTTTTAGAATGCTCAGCATGGTTCAGAGGTATTTCGTAATGGCTTTGAAATCCTCGATCCCGCCGCTATCGCCATCGGAAGACAGGCAATGGTCGATGTGATCATGGATCAAGGCGCGCTTGGCGTTGGTGACCGCTTTTTCAACGGCAAACAGCTGTTGGGCGATGTCAGAACAGGGCGCCTGACCTTCAAGCATGGCAATGACCTTTGCCAGATGCCCGTGGGCCCGTTTCAGCCTTGCCGTGATATGCGGATGCGACTCGCGGGGTACATTTGTCATGATGTATCCCTATCCCCCCCATGAGGATATTGTCAATCTTGTTGCGGGGATTTGCCCGTGACTTTTGGACGGCGTTGAGTTTATGGACCAAACCGCCTATCTCGGAGGCGATACCGCACAAAGGAATAGTCGGGTGGCGAACCATTTGTACAAAAACGACCTGCCGGACGGGCTGGATCTGGGCCCTGTTGTGGCCATTGACTGTGAAACCATGGGTCTGAACCCACATCGGGACCGCTTGTGCGTGATTCAGATGTCGGGTGGTGACGGCAACAGCCATATCGTGCAGGTGGAAAAAGGCCAGACTGAGGCGCCGAACCTATGTGCCATGCTGGAAAACCCTGACATTCTGAAGCTGTTCCATTTCGGGCGCTTCGACATCGCCGCTATGTACCATACATTTGGTGCTCTGGCCGCGCCGGTTTATTGCACCAAGATTGCCAGCCGCCTGGTGCGGACCTATACCGACCGGCATGGGCTCAAGAACCTGTGTCAGGAACTTATCGGTGTCGATATTTCCAAACAGCAACAGATGAGCGACTGGGGCGCAACCTCATTAACGGACGCTCAATTGGATTATGCTGCGTCTGACGTTCTTTATCTGCATCAGCTGCGCGATGCGCTGAACATTCGGCTGGCTCGCGAGGATCGGACTGAAATGGCGCAGGCCTGTTTTGACTTCCTACCGATGCGTGCGAAACTGGACCTCGCCGGTTGGCCCGAAACGGATATTTTTGCGCACTCATGACCGATACCGAAGCATTCCTGAAAACCGCCCGTCAGGTGGTGACTGACGAAGCCCGCGCGCTGGACGTACTTGCCGACAGTCTGGACGCGCATTTTGCTGAAGCCGTGCAGCTGATCCTTCAGGCCACCGGGCGCATCATAATCAGCGGTATCGGCAAGTCAGGCCACATAGGTCACAAGATTGCGGCCACGCTGGCCAGCACCGGAACGCCTGCCTATTTCGTGCATCCGGCCGAGGCCAGCCATGGTGATCTTGGCATGGTCTCCAAGGGTGATGTGGTTTTGGCGATTTCGAATTCGGGCGAGGCACCGGAACTTGCCAATCTGCTGGCCTTTACGCGCCGCTTTGGCATTCCGCTGATTGGATTGTCCAGCAAACCTGACAGCACATTGATGAAACAGGCCGACGTACATCTTCTGATCCCGTCGATGGGCGAGGCCTGCGGTTTTGGTATGGTGCCGTCGATCTCCACAACGCTGACCCTTGCCATGGGGGATGCACTGGCGATTGCCCTCATGAAATACCGCGATTTCCGGCCCGAGGATTTCCGTGCCTTCCATCCCGGCGGCAAACTGGGTGCTCGGCTGAGCACAGTACAGGATCTGATGCATGTCGGAGAGGCCCTGCCTCTGATTGCGGCACATACTCCGATGAGCGATGCGCTGATCGAAATCAGCCAGAAGGGGTTTGGTGTTGCTGGCGTAACAGACCCGCAGGGTCAATTGGCAGGGATCATTACAGACGGTGACTTGCGGCGCCACATGGATGGGCTGCTGAACAAAACGACCGAGCAGGTCATGACCCCCAACCCCACAACCATATCCCCGGATGCGTTGGCGGAAGAAGCGGTAGCAATCATGAATGACCGTAAGATCACCTCGCTCTTCGTGGTTGACGAGGCGACATCAGGTCAGGCTTTGGGGCTGCTTCATATCCACGACTGCCTGCGCGTCGGTCTGGGCTGAGGGAGGCTGAAGTGGACAGGTATTCCCGCATGGTGCAGTTCCTGAAGGTGCTGTTGCCGCTTGCGGCTATTGTGATGTTGTCCACGGTATTCCTGCTGTCCCGCAGTATCGAAACAAACGTTTCCGTGCCTTTCGCGCAGAAAGACATTGATGAGAGACTGGCACAACAGGTGGTAACGCGGCCGGATTACCGCGGAACGACCCGCAAGGGAGAGACCGTGCACATCGAGGCGGTGCAAGCCACGCAGGGCACCGAGGCGTCGGTTCCGACCGCTTCCGAGTTTCGCGGCCGCTTTGGGCTGCTCAATGGCGGCACAATTACGCTGGATTCGAATTCCGGCCTGATCCGTCCGGATAGTGGAACAGCAACCTTTGTTGGTGACGTGGTCATCACCACGGCGGATGGGCTCAAGGTCACGACGGATCTGCTCAATACCTCGTTGGACGAAGTCCGGGGCGATACGCCGGGGCAGGTGAACGGAACCGGTCCGATCGGTAACTTTTCCGCGGGGCGTATGACCTTTGGCACTGAAAAAACGGACGGGCTGGTCCATATTGTTTTTACAGATGGTGTGAAGCTGGTATACGAGCCTGAAAAAGCAGAAAGATAACTTGTGTTCGATTTTCGATTTGTTCCTTTGTGCCTCGCCTTGATCGCGGGCGCCGCGCCCGTGACTGCGCAAGAGGCGCAGGTGGCTTTTGGGTCCGCGAATGCCGATCCGAGCCTGCCGGTCGAGGTGACATCGGAAACCCTGAACGTCAATCAAGAGGACGGATCGGCCGAGTTCATCGGGAATGTCATCGTCGTACAGGGTGAAATGCGACTGACAGCCGAACGCGTGCTGGTTATCTACAATCAGGAACGCTCGGCGATCGAGCGAATGGAGGCCACCGAGAATGTGGTTCTGGTCAGCCCGCCGGATGCAGCGGAAGGCGACTGGGCTGAATACAAGATCGGCTCGGGTGAGATTGTCATGAAGGGCAATGTCCTTCTGACACAGGGCCCCAGCATCATCAGTGGCGATCAGATGAACGCCAACCTGACATCGGGCACTGCGACAATGACCGGGCGGGTCAAAACGATCTTGCAGCAGGGAAACAACTGATGGCGCGTCCCGATCTGAAACTGACCGAGGGCAGTTCCGGGCTGCGCATCGAGAAGCTGCGGAAGTCCTACAAAAAAAAGACGGTGATCCGCGATGTTTCGATGACGTTGGGTCGGTCCGAAGTGGTGGCGCTGCTGGGGCCGAACGGGTCTGGTAAAACCACAACGTTCTATTCAGTTGCGGGCCTTGTGTTCCCAGAGGCGGGAAAAGTCACGATCGACGGCCAGAATGTGACTACTTTGCCGATGTACCGGCGGGCACGGATGGGGATCGGCTATTTGCCGCAGGAGATGTCGATCTTTCGCGGCATGAGCGTCGAGGACAACATTGCTGCCGTTCTGGATATCACGGTCTCTCATGCGCATAAGCGCAAAGAGCGTTTGGAAGAGCTGTTGTCTGACTTCTCGATCGAACACTTGCGCCGGGCCCCGGCTCTGGCGTTGTCAGGCGGCGAGCGCCGCCGTGTTGAGATCGCGCGCTGTTTGGCCGCAGACCCCAAATACCTGCTGCTGGATGAACCGTTTGCAGGCGTTGACCCGATTAGTGTCGGGGATATTCGCCATCTGGTCGCGGATTTGAAAAAACGCGGTATTGGTGTGCTGATCACCGATCACAACGTCCGGGAAACGCTGGAAATTGTCGACCGGGCCTATATCCTGCATGACGGTCAGGTTTTGATGTCCGGCACACCTGATGAGGTTGTCGAAAACGAGAATGTGCGCCGCGTCTATCTGGGCGAGAATTTCCGCATTTCATAACCTTGCGCGGAGTTGTGCCAATTGCATGGCGGAAATCGCGTATATACACATCTGTTTTGATTGACTCTTCCCTCGTCTCTTGCCTCAATTGGCTTATGGCATTTACCCGGTTCCAGTCTGGATCTCGATGTCCCTTCTTCGAAGGGCTGGAAACAAGGCAACCGCGGAAAATGTCTCTACCCCCCACCCGATAAAAACAAGCTCGCCGCGTTTGCGGCGTCAGAATGGGTGTGAATTGTGAAGGAGATCACATGCGTTACCAAATCAGCGGAAAACAGATCGACATCGGTGCGGCGTTGCAGACACACGTGCAGACCGAACTGAATGAGGTCGTGGGCAAGTATGCGCAGCGGCCTACGGATGCCAACGTCGTCTTTTCCCGTTCGGCGCATGAATATGTATGCGAAACAACGGTGCACCTGTCCACTGGCCTGACGGCGCAGGCCAAGGCCCATGCAACCGAGATCTACGCGGCATTTGAGGCATGCTGTGATAAAATGGAAAAACAGTTGCGTCGTTACAAGCGCCGCCTGAAGGACCACCACAAGGATCGGGCCGAACCGGTTGAACTCTTTGGGGCGTCCTCTTATATCCTCGCTTCTAATGAATCGGAGTCGGTCGAAGAACCCGAATCGCTTCAGCCAATGATTGTGGCTGAGATGGAAACAAAAATCCCATCTTTGAGCGTTGGAGAGGCCGTTATGCAAATGGAACTTGCCGGTGCGCCAGTACTGGTGTTCAGAAATGAAAACAAGGACGGATTGAATGTCGTTTATCGTCGCGAAGACGGTAATATCGGCTGGATTGATCCGTAACAGGCAAGGATACGGGGCTGCACCCGCTGATGCGGGTGCGTGCCATGGAGCGTGATCATGGAGCTTTCGAGCATACTGAAGCCCGAAGCGGTGCGTGTATTGTCCGCGGCTTCCAGCAAGAAGCGGCTGTTTCAGGAAATCGGTGACGTCGCCGCGGCGACGCTGGGCATCAATCCTCAGGAAGCAGTTGATTTCCTGCTGGAGCGGGAAAGCCTTGGACCGACCGGTGTCGGCCATGGTGTGGCGCTGCCGCATGCGCGCCTGCCCGATCTTGATTCGGTTTCAGGTGTTTTTGTCATGCTTGAGAAGCCCATCGATTTCGGTTCAGTTGATCGCCAGCCTGTGGACATCGCCTTCGCGCTGTTTGCACCGGAAGAGGCGGGTGTTGATCACCTCAAAGCTCTGGCGCTGGTGTCTCGCACATTGCGGGATACTTCGGTTTGCACCAAGCTCCGGGCGAACCCTGATCCGGTAAAGCTCTATGCGATCCTGACTGAGGCGCAGTCTATGCAAGCCGCCTGATTAACAAAAAAAGCCCCCGAAAACCGGGGGCTTTTTTCTTTTCATTTGACCGGATCAACCACCGGTTCCCATTTCCAGCGTCCACCAGATTTTACCACCGCCTTCCTGATGCCAGGCGAATCCCATTTGGGTGGCTTTGGCGTCCATGATGACAGACCTTGGTCCAGGTTCCTGCATCCATGCGGCAAGTGTTTCCGTCTCGGTCTCGTAGGTTTCGGAAATGGCTTCCCCCAGGAACGTTCCGAAATAGCCGACACGCGCTGCCCGGTCGATTGGTGATGAACCGTCTGACCCAAAATGCCAGGGCCGGTTCTGCCGCGACATATCCTTCGAATGTGTCGCTGCCGCTGCGTTCAGCTGCGCGTTCAGCTGTACGGGCTGCAACCCCTGAGCCTGACGCAAAGCATTGACCGAATCAAGCATGCGGAACTGCAGCTTTTCCGGATTGCCGCGGATCTTGTACACAGTCGGCAATGGGCGACCATCAGATCCCAGAGTGGTTGAGCCAGTGTTGGTACATGCCGCAAGCGCGACAAAGCAAATCAACAGTAAAGAAACGATGCGCGTCATGTTCGACCTGATTATTGTATCTCAACAGGGCATAGCGCGCCTGCTTGTTCTGAGCAAACGCGCAATGGCCACAACTTGCGTGATTCTGCCGGTTTGGTTTGCGACTGAAGCATTCTGGCAATAGAATGCCTCTGATTTCAGACCTCACCTAAACACAGGACCCGTCGTCATGGTCAAGAAGCGCATTCATTCGCCCACCCGCAGGGGGTTTCTGGCAGGGGCTACCGCCACTCTGGCTACACCGGCACTGGCGCAATATATCCCGGGCGACCCGCTGCGCCCTGCACCCGAAACCGAACCGGCGGTTCGCCGCAACGTATCCGGGTTCCGGGCATTGGATTGGCAACCGTATTTCTCGAACACCAGAAATGGCGCCATATTGGTCGACACCGTCTCAAGAGCGCTGCATTACTGGTCGGATGACCAAACAGTCTATAAGTTGTACCCGTCGTCGGTTCCGCTTACCGAAGAACTCACCCGGCGCGGGCGCACCAGTGTGATCCGCAAGGTCGAAGGCCCAAGCTGGTCTCCGACGCCGTCGATGAAGAAGAGAAATCCGGAATGGCCGGACTACATTCCTCCGGGTCCTGATAACCCATTGGGAACACACGCTTTATACCTGAGCTGGAAGTATTATCGCATTCACGGGACGCACGATACACGCAAAATCGGCCGCAGATCTTCGAACGGCTGCATCGGCCTTTTCAACGAAGACATCGCCGAGCTGTTTTCGATGGCGAAGGTTGGCACGCAAGTGTTGCTAATTTGACGACATTTTCGTGTACGAACCCGCTCACCGGTCAAGTTGCAATTGCATTCCCGCTCTAATGCTGATTAGAAAAAACTACGAGGTAAGTCTTAGATGTGCGGCTCTGGATATTGGAGCCGTGCAAATTCTGGAGGTTAATATGAAGAAACTCGTTCTCGCCGCAGCTCTGACTGCAGCAGCTTCGACTGCATATGCTGGCAACCTGGAAGAGCCGGTTGTTGAAGCACCAGTTGTTGTTGAAGAAACTCAGGGTTCGTCGCAGGGCATTCTGCTGCCGCTGATCCTGCTGGTCGTTGTTGCTGCTGCTGTTGCTGCAAGCTAATCCGACACGGAATTCATGAAAAAGGCGGTGGAGCAATCCACCGCCTTTTTTAATTCCAACAGGTCTTCAAGCCTGTTGCGCGCCGGGGGATACTGACAGGCCAGTATCAAGCCGAGCCTAACGTTCTCATAGGAAATGCGGGTTGCGTTCTGTAAACGCTTTACGCCAGCCACCCGCACAGATTGTCTTCGATCACCTTTCCAAGTGCCGCGATATGGGCGTCGTCATCGTTAAGGCATGGAATATAGGTAAACGCCTCCCCGCCTGCTTCTTCGAAGCTCTCTTTGATTTCTTCGTTAATCTCTTCAAGCGTTTCGATGCAGTCAGCAGAAAACGCCGGGGCAATAACTGCAATGTTCTTTTTGCCTTGCTTCGCCAGGTCGGCCACGTGATCCACCGTGTAAGGTTTCAACCATTCTTCGGGGCCGAAGCGCGACTGGAAGGTCGATACCAATTGATCATCTGTCCAGCCCAGCCGCTCCTTTAACAGCCTCGTCGTTTTAGCGCATTGGCAGTGATAGGGATCGCCCTGCTGAAGATACCGCTCGGGCATCCCGTGATATGAGCAGACAAGAATGTCGGGCTTTGTCTCCATAGCCTCGTATGCGCGTTCAACAGACTGTGCCAGCGCATCGATATAGATGGGTTCATCGAAATAGGCCGGAACGGTTCGCGTCGCGGGCTGCCAGGCTTCGTCCATCAGTGCGCGAAAGAACTGGTCGTTGGCGGTGGCCGTCGTTGCGCCAGCGTATTGAGGGTAAAGCGGAAAAAACAAGATGCGATCGCACCCTGCGGCTACCATCGCGCGCACTTTGGATTTGGTCGACGGGTTGCCGTAACGCATACAGAAATCGACCATGACCTGATCACCGTATCGTGCCTGCATCGTCTGGCTCAGCTTGGCGGTCTGGTCCTTGGTGATGGTCATCAGCGGACTTTCGCCTTTTTCCTGGTTCCAGATCGATTTGTATGCCTCGCCAGAACTGAAAGGTCGCTTGGTCAGGATGATCGCCTGTAGAATCGGTTGCCATTTCCACTTTGGATAATCGATGACACGCTGGTCCGACAAAAACTCATTCAGATATCGGCGCATCGGCCAATATGTGTAGTCGTCCGGCGTGCCCAGATTGGCCAGCAATATGCCGACGCGCCCCATCCTGATCTTGGGATGATCCGTAGGAGCATGAGCGGGTCGAGTGGCATCAAACATATGAAGCTTCCTGAATTTCTTGCGTTAGGGCCTGAAATAAGGGGATTCGGTCGCGCGTCAATCGGGCAGTTTGCCCTCGTCCGTGCGCAAGGCGTCAGCCAAACGTGTTTGCGCCGACCCGGGACGCAGTGGCTTTGGTTGACTGTCGTGGGGGGCCCATCCTGTCAGGCAGATCAGTTCGAACGTGGCTGCCAGACGTCCCGATACTGTGGTGAAATGAGACGCGTAAATGTTTTGCGCGGCCTCAAATACTGCGCGGTTGGTCGGGTGTTTCAGTCGCCCGGATAACGCATTGGCCTCACCCATATGCCGCAGATCGTGCATCAGGTGCCAGATGTCACGGTACTCAGCCGTGAGCGGCACCGAGTCTGCGACTGGCAAGGCCAGACCTGCCCGCTGCAACAAACCGCCGAAGTCTCGCAACCCGGCCATCGGGGCGATGCGGGGGCTGAGGCCACCGGTAACGTCAATCTCGGCCTGACCCAACGCCGCGCGCAATTCGTGCAACGTTTCGCCGCCCAGACAAACAACCAGCAACAACCCGTCGGGTTTCAGCGCGCGGTGGCATTGGATTAACTGACCCACCGGATCGTTTGCGCAGTGCAGTGTCATGGCGTGGATAACAAGGTCATGGGCGCCGGGTTGCAGTGCCAGCACATCGTTGTCCGCTATGATCGAGGCTTCGGGAAACGCGTCCGTCCAAAGCTGCGGGTATGCGGTCACGATCGCTGCCGCCGTAAAGGTTTTGTTAACCATGGAGAGCCGATCCTGAACCTCGTCCATCGCGGCGCGGTGCAGAAAAAGGGCGTCATCCTGCACGCGGCTGCGATGACGCAGAATGGCGGCACGGTCAAAAAGTGAGGGTGCAGTGGGTTCGGGCAGTTTCATAGCTGGCAAGTATCGCATCGCGCAACGGATTCAAACCGCACTTGCGCTGATTTATCCAACACGTTGCATGGGGTGCGGCGACCTGACCGAGTCCGATTTTGGCCTGTGTGGCCCATGCTGGCGGGAAACGCCATTCATTGGCGGCACGGTCTGTGAAAGTTGCGGTCTGCCCCTGATCGGGGGGCAGGACGAGTTTCGGACCGAGTGCGATGATTGCCTGAAGACCGCGCGCCCCTGGAGGGCAGGACGCGCAGCGCTTTTGTATGACGGCAAGGCGCGGTCACTGATCCTGGCGTTGAAACATGGTGATCGGCCCGAACTGGCCCGCCCTGCCGCGCAGTGGATGGTGCAGGCAGGGCGCCCATTGTTGCGACCGGATATGGTGATTGTTCCGGTTCCTTTGCATTGGTCTCGGTTGCTGAAAAGGCGATACAACCAGTCAGCACTGTTGGCGCAGAACCTGGCGCGCGAGACAGGATTGGAATGTGTACCCGATCTGTTGATTCGCAAAAAAAAGACGCCGGTGCTGGACGGCAAAACAGCTGCCGAGCGGGCACAGATTTTGGGCGACGCGATATGCCTTCACCCCCGAAAAGCCCGCCATCTTACTGGCCGGGACATTTTGCTGGTGGACGATGTGATGACATCCGGGGCAACACTGGCCGCATGCACTCGTGCCTGTCAGGCGGCGGGGACAAATCATATTTTCGTGTTGGCTCTGGCGCGCGTTGCCAAGGATGCCTAATTCGCCCAAGATTGCGCGAAATCCGAAGGGAACGGAAAATGAAGTCGGTAGAGATCTATACATCGCCACTGTGCGGGTATTGTCATGCAGCCAAACGCCTGCTGAAGCAGAAAGGTGTCGAGTTCAAGGAGATCGACGTGCTGATGCACCCCAAACGCAAACCTGAAATGATTCAACGTGCCGGAGGCAAACGCACGGTCCCCCAGATTTTCATCGGCGCTACGCATGTCGGCGGTTGCGATGATTTGTACGAGTTGGAGCGTCAGGGCAAGCTTGACCGTCTGCTTGCGGCCTGATGAAAACCGCGCTGCTGCAAATCACCTCGTCGGACGATCCGGCAGAAAACCTCGGGATGGTCCGAGGCATGATGGCCGAAGCGGCAGAACAGGGCGCCCGCTTTGTTCTGACGCCAGAGGTTACGAATTGCGTTTCGACCAGCACCACACGGCAGCGCGCGGTTTTACAACATGAAGAAGATGACATCACTTTGACGGGCCTGCGCGAACAGGCTGCTGATCTGGGTGTATGGCTTCTGATCGGCTCGTTGGGGCTCAAGACTCATGACAATGACGGTCGTTTTGCCAATCGTTGCTTTATGATCGGACCGCAAGGTCAGATCGTGGCGCGGTATGACAAAATCCATATGTTCGATGTGCAGGTCACCGAGACCGAGACGTTCCGCGAATCAAAGAATTACCGCCCAGGCGAAAAAGCGGTTATCGCAGATACGGATTTCGGCAAGGTTGGTCTGACCATCTGTTACGATATCCGCTTTCCATATTTGCACGCGGCACTGGCGCAGGCGGGCGCGCGCATTCTGACCGTCCCGGCCGCGTTCTCGCCGGTCACAGGTGCCGCGCATTGGGAAGCCTTGCTGCGCGCACGTGCAATCGAAACCGGGTGCTGGGTGCTGGCCCCGGCCCAAACAGGGGAACATCCAAAAACCGGCGGTAAAACACGCTATACTCACGGTCACAGCATGGTCGTCGACCCGTGGGGAAAGGTGCTGATCGACGCAGGGACCGATCCAGGCATTCACATTTTCGATTTGGATGATAGTTCTGTGACTGAGGCACGGCGACGTGTCCCTTCACTGCACCACCGCCGTTCCTTCGACGGACCCTGACAGAACGGAACAATGACAGACGACACCAATGCCCTTGCGGTCACGCTGTTCAGCGAGATCCTGACCGCCGATCAGCTATTGCGGAACCGGCTTAGCCGGGTGCTGCCCAAGGGCATGGAAATCTCGCATTTCTCGGTTCTGAACCACTTGGCTTTTGTCGCGGATGAGCGTAGCCCGGCGCAGCTGGCCAACACGTTCCACGTGACCCGAGGGGCGATGACCAACACCTTGGCCAAGCTGGAATGGGCCGGATACATCCACATCCGCCCCGACTGGGACGATGCCCGCCGCAAGATGGTCGCGATCAGCCCCGCCGGTAAACGCGCGCGGGATCAGGCGATTTCCTCGATTGCTCCGTTGATCAACCGCGTGGTCGGAGAGTTGGGGGACGACCGTGTTCGGTCGACACTGCCAGTGCTGCGCGATCTGAGAAAACAGCTGGAAGGGGAATAACCCTCAGCCCGGTTTCACACTCGCCGTCACATAGTTCACGCTTAAGTCCCGGTCCGAGATCGACCAGCTCCAGAGGATCGGGTTGAAGACGAACCCCTTGCGGTCCACCGGGTCCATCCCGGCCTGACGCAGCAGGTCGAACAACTCATCAGGGGTGATGAACTTGTTCCACTCATGCGTGCCGCGCGGCAGCCAGCGCATGACGACCTCGGCCCCGAAAATGGCCATGGCATAGGATTTCGGGTTGCGGTTGATGGTTGAGCAGATCAGCAGCCCGCCCGGCTTGAGCAATTTTTGCGAGGCGGTCAGGAAGCCCTCCGGGTCGGCCACATGCTCGACCACTTCCATGTTCAGGACCACGTCGAACTGCTCACCTGCGGCGGCCATGTCTTCGGCTGTGGTGTGGCGATAGTCGATCTCCAAACCGGATTGCTCGGCATGGATACGCGCAACAGGCAGGTTGCCTCCGGCGGCATCGGCCCCGACGACCTCGGCCCCCAGACGTGCCATGGGTTCGCTTAGCAGACCACCGCCACAACCGATATCCAGCAGGCGCAGCCCTTCGAACGGATTTCGCGCTTTCAGATCGCGGTCGAATTCACCGGCAATCTGCTGTGTGATATAATCCAAACGGCAAGGATTCAGCATGTGCAACGGTTTGAATTTCCCATGAGGGTCCCACCATTCCGCCGCCATCGCTTCGAATTTTGCGATCTCGGATGGATCCACCGTGTTCGGATGCGCTTGCATTCCTGTCTCCGTATGCTCTTTTACGCTTAAGGACTATATAGGGCCATAATGGACAAGTACCCGGACCAAAAGCGCGCAGTTCAATATCTGTACCCGCCGATCGATCCGTTCGACCAGCGTATGGTCGATATGGGCGACGGGCACCGTATCTATGTGGAACAATGCGGCAACCCCGAAGGCATACCGGTGGTGATCCTGCATGGCGGCCCAGGCGGTGGCTGCAGCCCCGCAATGCGGCGTTATTTTGATCCACAGGCCTACAGGGTGATTCTATTTGATCAGCGTGGGTGTGGCCGGTCTCGCCCCACGGCTTCGGTTGAAAATAACACGACATGGCATTTGGTGGCCGATATTGAACGGTTGCGCGACCTGTTCGAGATTGATGAATGGATTGCTTTTGGCGGCAGCTGGGGCGCGACCCTTGCGTTGATCTACGCGCAGTCGCATCCAGACCGGGTCAGCCGATTGGTGCTGCGCGGTGTGTTCCTGGCAACTGACGCTGAACTTGACTGGTTTTATGGCGGCGGAGCGGGACGTTTCTGGCCGGAACAGTGGCAGAAATTTACCTCACTGTTGCCCGAGGTGGAGCTGAAGGACACCATCACCGCCTACAATAAACGCCTGTTCTCGGGGGACCGCGCGACCGAGACCCTGTATGCGCGGGCATGGTCGCACTGGGAAAATGCGCTGGCGTCGATCCACACGAACGGATCAGTGGGCGAAAGCCCCGGCGAATACGCCCGTACATTTGCCCGGCTCGAGAATCACTATTTCTACAATAAGGCGTTCCTGGAAACGGATGGGCAGATCCTAAATCAAATGGACCGGATTGCTCATATCCCGGGTCACATCGTGCAGGGGCGATACGACATGATTTGCCCGCCGCAGGCCGCCTGGTCGCTGAGCGAACGCTGGCCGAATGCCGAGATCAAGATGGTACGTCAGGCCGGTCATGCGCTTTCTGAACCCGGGATCAGCGCAGAACTCATCCGGATCATGGATCGCGTAGCGGAGGGTTTGGCATGACACGCATCGACCGCCGTGCCTTGTTTGCCTCGGGTGCCGCCGCCGCGCTGCTTGCCGCGACAGGCGCGTCCCTGGCGGACAAACCTGAGAAAGGCGGCACGCTGCGATTGGCCGTACCGCGCGACGACAGTCTTGAGCAGGTGGCGCGCGGTGCGGTTTTCGACACGCTGACCGAGATCGCCCCGGATGGCACTTTGCGGGGCGAGCTTGCGACGGGCTGGCAAACCGACGCCGATGCGAGGGTCTGGAGCTTTGATCTGCGCAACGATGCGGTGTTCCACGACGGCGCGTTTTTGGACATCGCAGATGTTGCGGCCGTATTGGCCGAGGTCGGGCATACCGAGGCATTGACTGCCAACCGTTTGCGGCTGGAACTGGCCGAGGCAAATCCGGGCCTTCCATTCCTTTTGGCGGACAGTCGTTTTATCATTGCCCGCAATGGCGAAGGCGTCACGCCGCTACACAACGCCAATGGCACGGGTTGCTACCGTGTCGAACGCGCCGAAGACGGGCGGCATTTCCTGGGTCGCCGTGTTTTGGGGCATTACAAGGACGGTCAGGCCGGTTGGGTCGATGCATTCGAAGTGATCGTTATTCCCGATGCCCGTGTCCGCGCCGAGGCATTGCGTGATGGCTATGTCGATGTCGCCGCCTTCCCCGATTCGTCAGAGATCCGCGGTACGCGCGGTCTTCGCTACTATCCTTCCGAGACCGATATGGCACTGGCCGTCTCTGGGGCGGTGGGATTGCCGCGGCAGATTGCCGGACGCACGGTTCTGGACGACGGTCGTATCGCTGAACGGTGGTGGATCGTGTAATTTCGGGTGACACTTCTGTCGGGGGTTGCAGACTCGGATCATCCTGCGTATATGCAGTTTCAACAGCGGTGCGTTGGACTTCCGGTCCAAGGCTCCACCGGAAAATTCGACGGGCCGCGCGCCCGTTTTTTTGTGCCCGACTGACAGGGTAGAGAACCTGATGACAAACGACCTGATAGCCAAAGCTGCCATCGACCGGCGACTTGCCGAGATCATCACCCCGGTGATCGAAGATCTGGGGTATGAGCTGGTCCGTGTCCGGCTGATGAGTGGTAAGCAGACCACGCTGCAAATCATGGCTGACAAACCCGAAGGCGGCATCGAAGTGGATGACTGCGCCGAGATTTCGAATGCGGTCAGCGCCACCCTGGATGTCGAGGACCCGATCCTTGACGCCTATACGCTTGAGGTGTCCAGCCCCGGTATCGACCGCCCCCTGACCCGCCTCAAGGATTTCGAGACTTTCGAGGGGTATGAGGCCAAGATCGAAACTTCTGAACTGATCGATGGCCGCCGCCGGTTCAAAGGGGAACTGGCCGGGATTGAAGGGGAAGAGGTTCTGATCAATATCCCCGAAGGGTCCGAGACGATCACCATCGGCCTGCAATTCGACTGGCTGAGTGATGCCAAGCTGGTCCTGACCGATGACCTGATCAAGGAAATGCTGCGCCAGCGCAAGGACGCCGGTGCCCTGAACGAAAACGCTTTCGACGAGATTGAGACCGAAGGGTCCGAAGAGGAGACGAACTGATGGCAATTACCTCAGCCAACCAGCTGGAGCTGCTGCAGACTGCCGAGGCCGTGGCCCGCGAAAAGATGATCGACCCCGGTCTGGTTGTCGAAGCGATGGAGGAATCGCTCGCCCGCGCCGCCAAGAGTCGCTACGGCGCCGAGATGGACATCCGCGTGTCCATCGACCGCAAGACCGGCAAGGCGACCTTCACCCGTGTGCGCACCGTGGTCGAGGATGAGGAGCTTGAGAACTATCAGGCCGAGTTCACCGTCGAACAAGCCAAGCAGTACATGGAAGATCCGCAGGTCGGTGACGTTTTCGTTGAAGAAGTGCCGCCGGTCGAAATGGGTCGGATCGCGGCGCAGTCGGCCAAGCAAGTGATCCTGCAAAAGGTCCGCGAAGCCGAGCGGGATCGTCAGTATGAAGAATTCAAGGATCGTGCGGGCACCATCATCAACGGTGCCGTCAAGCGCGAGGAATTCGGCAATGTTATCGTCGATCTCGGCGGTGCCGAGGCTGTTCTGCGCCGCAATGACAAGATCGGTCGCGAAAGCTATCGTCCGAATGATCGTGTGCGCGCGTATATCAAGGAAGTCCGCCGCGAAGTGCGTGGCCACCAGATCTTCCTGTCGCGTACCGCACCAGAATTCATGGCCGAGCTGTTCAAGATGGAAGTGCCGGAAATCTATGACGGTATCATCGAGGTCAAGGCCGTGGCCCGTGACCCCGGTTCACGCGCCAAAATCGCCGTGATCTCGTATGACGGCTCGATCGACCCTGTTGGCGCCTGCGTTGGTATGCGCGGCAGCCGCGTGCAGGCCGTTGTGAACGAACTGCAGGGAGAGAAGATTGACATCATCCCGTGGAACGAAGACCAACCGACCTTCCTGGTGAACGCGCTGCAACCTGCCGAGGTTTCGAAGGTTGTTCTGGACGAAGAAGCAGGCAAGATCGAGGTTGTCGTTCCGGAAGAGCAGTTGTCTCTTGCAATCGGTCGTCGCGGTCAGAACGTGCGTCTGGCAAGCCAGCTGACCGGGCTGGATATCGACATCATGACCGAAGCTGAAGAATCGGCGCGTCGTCAGAAGGAATTCGAATCTCGTACCAAACTGTTCATGGACAGTCTGGATCTGGACGAGTTCTTTGCGCAATTGCTGGTTTCCGAAGGCTTCACCAACCTCGAAGAAGTTGCCTATGTCGAGATTGATGAACTTCTGGTCATTGACGGCGTCGACGAAGGCACTGCGCAGGAACTTCAGACCCGGGCGCGCGAGTTCCTGGAAGCCCAGGCCAAAGCCGCTCTGGATGCGGCGCGCGCACTGGGTGCCGAGGACAGCCTCATTGAATTCGAAGGCCTGACCCCCCAGATGGTAGAGGCGCTGGCCAAGGACGATGTGAAGACGCTGGAAGATTTCGCAACCTGTGCAGACTGGGAACTGGCCGGTGGCTGGACCACGGTCGACGGTGAACGCGTCAAGGATGATGGCGTGCTGGAGCCCTTTGGCGTCACGCTCGAAGAAGCACAAGACATGGTCATGACTGCGCGTATCCTGTTGGGTTGGGTTGATCCGGCCGAGTTGGAGCAGGCGGAAGAAGACATCGACGGCGACGCAGCAGACGAGGAGGTCGAGGCCTGATCTCAGGTCTCGGGTGGCGCGTATGGGTCGCGGTGGCGTCCATAAGGATCGGTCTGACGGACCCGAACGCAAGTGCATCGCCACAGGCGAGGTTCAGCCTAAATATGGCTTGATCCGCTTTGTGACGGGCCCGGACGGTCAGGTCTTTCCGGATGTCGCGGCAAAGTTGCCGGGACGGGGCGTTTATGTGGCGGCGGATCGTGCTGCGCTGGACAAGGCCATTGGTAAGAAACTGTTTGCGCGGGGGTTCAAGGCACAGGTGACTGTGCCTCAGAACCTCGCGACAGAAGTTGAAAAGCAGATCGCGCGCCGTGTGATTGAGTTGCTCAGTCTGGCGCGCAAGTCCGGCGACGCGGTTGCCGGGTATGAAAAGGTCAAGTCGTGGCTGGACCGGGAAGAGGCTCAGGTGCTGATTCAGGCCACTGATGGATCGGGGCGCGGCAAGTCGAAGCTCAGTACGCCGCACTTCGGAAAATACATCGGTTGGCTGACGGCAGACGAATTAGGGCAGGCATTTGGGCGCCAAACGGTGATTCATGCGGCCTTGGCCTCTGGCGGACTCGCCAAACGTGTTGTAGAGGAAGCGCAGCGCCTGCGTGGCTTGCGCGAAACGGATGACGGCGGCAAGGGCCGCGCGGAAGGGTAAGAAGCTTTATGAGCGATAGTGACGGCAAAAAGACATTGGGTCTTCGTGGCGGGGCACGCCCCGGAAATGTGAAACAGAGTTTCAGCCACGGACGCACCAAGAATGTCGTGGTGGAAACCAAACGCAAGCGCGTGGTGGTCCCCAAGCCGGGCGCGGCAAAGCCGGGTGGCGGTGCCGCCCCTTCGGGTGATCCGTCGCGTCGTCCCGCAGGTATTTCCGACGCGGAAATGGCGCGCCGTATGAAGGCTTTGCAGGCTGCCAAGGCCCGCGAGGTCGAAGAGGCCGCTGAACGCGAAGCCGCTGAAAAGGCACGCGAAGAAGAGCGCGTGCGCCGCCGTGCGGAACAGGAAGCGAAAGAGCGCGAGCAGCGTGAAGCCGAAGAGCGCGCGCGTCAGAAAGCCGAAGATGAAGAGCGCAAGCGCGTGGAGGCTGAAGAAGAAGCCAAGCGTGCCGCTGTTGCTGCTGCCGCTTCGCCGGCCCCTGAAGAAGCCAAAGCTGCACGCAGCCCGGCCAGCAAACCTGCGCCTGCTGCCGCACCTCGCAAGCAGGATCGCGAACGCGAACAGCGCGGTCGTGGCAAGGGTCGTGAAGACAACCGTCGTTCGGGTAAGCTGACATTGGGTCAGGCCACCGGTGACGAAGGCAGCCGCCAGCGGTCGATGGCAGCGATGAAGCGCAAGCAGGAACGCGCCCGTCAGAAAGCCATGGGCGGTTCGGTCGAGCGGGAAAAGGTGATCCGCGACGTACAACTGCCTGAGGCAATCATGGTCTCGGAACTGGCCAACCGTATGGCCGAGCGTGTGGCTGACGTGGTCAAATCGCTGATGCAGATGGGTATGATGGTCACGCAGAACCAGACCATCGATGCCGATACTGCCGAGCTTATCATTGAAGAATTCGGCCATAAGGTCACGCGCGTCTCTGATTCGGATGTCGAAGACGTCATCAAAGAGATCGAAGACAGCGAGGACGATCTGAAGCCCCGTCCACCCGTCATCACCATTATGGGTCATGTCGACCACGGGAAAACTTCGCTGCTGGATGCAATCCGTGATGCCCGAGTTGTGGCTGGTGAGGCCGGTGGCATTACCCAGCATATCGGCGCCTATCAGGTGAAAACGGATGGTGGCTCGACGCTGACCTTCCTGGATACACCCGGCCACGCGGCTTTCACCTCGATGCGCTCGCGTGGTGCCCAAGTGACGGATATCGTGGTTCTGGTTGTCGCTGCCGATGACGCGGTCATGCCCCAGACAATTGAGGCGATCAATCACGCGAAGGCAGCCAAGGTGCCGATGATCGTTGCGATCAACAAGATCGACAAGCATGATGCAAATCCGGACAAGGTGCGCACCGATCTGCTGCAACACGAAGTGATCGTCGAGAAAATGTCGGGTGAGGTTCAGGACGTAGAAGTGTCTGCCATCACCGGTCAGGGTCTGGACGAGTTGCTGGAAGCCATCGCATTGCAGGCCGAGATTCTGGAACTGAAAGCCAACCCTGATCGCGCTGCCCAAGGTGCCGTGATCGAGGCACAGCTGGACGTGGGCCGCGGCCCGGTCGCAACGGTTCTGGTTCAGAACGGTACATTGCGTCAGGGCGATATCTTTGTCGTGGGTGAGCAGTATGGTAAAGTCCGCGCGCTGATCAACGACAAGGGTGAGCGCGTCAAGGAGGCTGGCCCGTCGGTTCCCGTTGAGGTTCTTGGTCTGAATGGTACGCCTGAAGCAGGCGATGTTCTGAACGTGACCGAAACCGAAGCACAGGCCCGTGAGATCGCCGCCTACCGTGAACAGGCCGCTAAGGACAAACGCGCCGCCGCCGGTGCCGCAACGACCCTTGAGCAGTTGATGCAGAAGGCCAAGGAAGACGAAAACGTCACCGAGCTGCCTATTCTGATGAAAGCAGATGTTCAGGGTTCGGCGGAAGCCATCGTTCAGGCGATGGAGAAGATCGGCAACGAAGAAGTACGCGTGCGCGTTCTGCATTCGGGTGTTGGTGCCATTACCGAAACGGATGTCGGTCTGGCCGAAGCGTCTGGAGCTCCGATCTTTGGCTTCAACGTTCGGGCAAATGCCTCGGCACGGAATACCGCAAACCAGAAGGGCGTCGAGATTCGCTATTACTCGGTGATCTATGACCTCGTAGACGACGTAAAAGCAGCCGCATCCGGCCTGTTGAGCGCCGAAATTCGCGAGAAGTTCATTGGCTACGCCGAGATTCGCGAAGTCTTCAAGGTTACTGGCGTTGGCAAGGTTGCTGGCTGTCTGGTCACCGAAGGCGTGGCGCGTCGTTCTGCCGGTGTCCGCTTGCTGCGCGACAACGTGGTGATTCACGAAGGCACGCTGAAGACGCTGAAGCGTTTCAAGGACGAAGTGGCCGAGGTTCAGTCGGGTCAGGAATGCGGTATGGCGTTCGAAAACTACGACGATATCCGCGCAGGCGACGTGATCGAAATCTTCGAGCGCGAAGAAGTCACCCGCACGCTGGACTAGCCCGGCAAAGGATGAAAACGAAAAACAGCGGCCCCCTTAGGCCGCTGTTTTCTTTTACCGAAGCGCTTATTTTGTCTGGGGCAGAAACGCATCTGAATGCATGATGATATCGAAATGATGCATTCCTTGCGCGAGCATAAAGCTGACAGAGTGTCCGGCCTTTCGCAGCCTTTCAGCATAGTCGCGGCTTTGGCGAATGAACTCACCTGTATCCCGTTCGGCTACCGAAACATGGTATCGAGGACCGGGCCGGGGCAGATTGCGGATGGGTGACAGATCGTTGACCTCGACCGGCGTCAATTGCAGTGGATCGTTCACCGACATCAGGCTGATCGGTTCCAGGTCGTATATTCCGCTGATCAGAATCACATCCCGCACCCGGAGCCCCGCTTTGGCAAGGGCATCTGATGAGGTTGCCATCACCATCGCCGCCAGATGCGCGCCTGCACTGTGACCTGACAGGGTGATCCGCGACGGATCGAACCCCAACTCCCCCGCCTTGGCCGCCAGCCACAACAACGCGTCACGGCATTCGTCGATCATGTCGCCAACCCGGGCATCGGGTGCCAGCGTGTAGTTTACAGTCGCAAAAGCTTGCCCGTGTTCTACCAGACCTGGTGCCATCAGAGACGATTCATTCTGGCTGAGCGCCTGCCAGTACCCGCCGTGAATGAAGACGTGCAGGGGTGCCTTGTCATCGCGAGCGGGAAAGAAATCAAGGACTTGTACGGGGCTGTCACCATAAGCCAGGTTTTCCCGTACCGGATAGTCGGCCCGCGCCTGAGCGCTTAGCGCCTTATAGCTGGCAAGATACGGGCTTAGGTCGCCGCCGATCATTGTGCTGGGGGAGTACTCCCGCTCCAGCTCGGATTGCGAAAATCCTCGATACAACATGTCTTAGGTCTGCCCGCTGTACATCAATTCGGTGCGCACGTCGTAAAGGTCGTGGAAAAACCGCAGCTCTAGCGCCTTTCGCAAAAAGGCCACGCCGCTTGAGCCACCAGTGCCGGGTTGCATCCCGATCACGCGCTCAACTGCGGTGGCATGATCAAAGCGCCAGCGTTGAAACAGGCTTTCCACATCCATCAGTTTTTCGGCCAAAGCATAAAGATCCCAGTATTTTTCAGTGTTGCGGAATACCTCCACCCAGATTTGTACCACGCGCGAATCGCCGCAATAGGGTTGGGCGTAATCGCGTTCAATCAGATCCTTGGGCACGTCGAACCCTTGACGGGCCAGCATGTGCAACACTTCGTCATAAAGCGACGGTTTGGTCAGAGCGGCATTCAGCATCTCCATCACCTCTGGGTCATGCGCATGGACCTTCAGTGTTGACGCATCCTTGTTGCCAAGAATGAACTCAATCTGCCGATACCCGTAGCTCTGAAACCCTGACGAGCTGCCCAGTGCCTGCCGAAACGTTAAATAGTCGGCAGGCGTCATGGTCAGAAGGGTTTCCCAGGCCGCAATCAACTGCCGTTGAATGGCCTTGATGCGGTCGAGGTTTTTCATGGCTGGGCCAAATTCATCCTGTTGCAGAAAACGACGCACCTCGACCAGTTGGTGGTGCATCAGTTTCAGCCACAGTTCGCTGACCTGATGGATGATAATGAACAGCATCTCGTCCGGCTGCGCGGGGTCCTGAAAGGTCTTTTGCAGGTTCAGCAGTGTTTTGAGTTGCAGAAAATCTCCATAGCTTTTGCGATGTGTCTCGGCGAAATCAGTGACCAGAGTGTCTTCGACACCTCTTTGCAACAGACGATCGTCTTTGTTCGCGCCCATCTCATGCCTCCCTTGTGCGATCCTTGCACCTGTCTAGGCGTTGAGTTCGTAACTTTCCAGCGGGTTAGGTCCAGTCAAGGACAACCTTGCCAGAGAGGCCGGATTTCATCGCGGCAAATCCATCCGCAAAATCATCAACCTCAAAGCGATGCGTGATCACGCGGGACACATCCAAACCGTTTTGCAGCATGGCGATCATCTTGTACCAGGTCTCGAACATCTCGCGACCATAGACACCCTTGATTGTGATCGCCTTGAAAACGATACGCGACCAGTCGACCGGAGATTTCCCCGGCGGTATCCCCAGCAGGGCGATTTTCCCACCCATCACAAGCGCCTCGACCATCTGGTCAAGCGCGGCTTGTGAGCCGGACATTTCAAGCCCCACATCAAAGCCTTCTTTCATTCCAAGCTGTGCGATGACATCGTGCAAATCTTGTTTGGAAACATCAACGGTCCGCACCGACGGCACCACATGTTCCGCCAGTTTCAACCGTTCGGCGTTAATGTCTGTAATCACAACATTGCGGGCGCCTGCATGGCGGGCAACGGCGGCGGCCATGATGCCGATGGGTCCTGCGCCGGTGATCAGGACGTCCTCGCCCAGAAGGTCAAAGCTGAGCGCGGTGTGTACAGCATTGCCCAGCGGATCAAGGATTGCCCCGATCTCATCCGGGATATCGTCCGGCAGGGGAACAACGTTGAAGGCAGGCAATTTCAGGTATTGCGCAAACGCGCCCTGTTCATTCACCCCGATCCCGCGCGTACCGGGGTCGAGGTGAAATTTGCCTGCGCGGCTTTGACGGCTTTCAGTGCCGATCAGATGCCCTTCGCCGGAACAGCGCTGCCCAACGTCCAGGCCAGTGACGTTGCGCCCAATCTCGACGATTTCTCCGGCGAACTCATGACCAGTGATCATCGGAACCGGAACGGTGTGAGAGGCCCACTCATCCCAGTTCCAGATGTGAATGTCGGTACCGCAAATTCCGGTCTTGTTGATCTTGATCAGTACCTCATCAGGCCCGATTTCAGGGACCGGGGCCTGTACCATCCACAACCCTTCTTCAGGTTTCGACTTTTCCAGCGCTTTCATCGTGTTGGGTCGCATCAGATCACCCCCAGTTCCTTGCCAACCTTGCCAAAGGCCGCCAGCGCGCGGTCCAGTTCGTCTCGTGTCAGGGCGGCGTTCATCTGCGTTCTGATCCGCGCCTGTCCGCGGGGAACAACAGGAAAGAAGAAGCCCGAGACATACACGCCCTCGTCAAACAGCTTGGCGGCCATCTCTTGTGCCAGCGTTGCATCGCCCAGCATGACAGGGATAATCGGATGTTCACCGGGCAAAAGGTCAAAGCCAAGCTTTTCCAGACCGGCACGCCAGTACTTTGCGTTTCCGAATAACTGCGCGCGTAGAATGTCGCCTTCTTCGACCAGGCGGATTGCCTCAAGTCCTGCGGCGACGATGGATGGCGGCAGCGAATTCGAGAACAGATAGGGCCGCGCCCGCTGCCGCAGCAGGTCGATCACTGGCTGCGGCCCGGCGATGTAGCCGCCGATTGCCCCCCCAAGTGCCTTGCCCAAAGTTCCTGTCAGAATGTCGACATCAACACCAAAGTGATCCGGTGTTCCGGCGCCGCGCGGCCCCATGAAGCCTGTTGCATGGCAATCATCGACCATGACGATGGCATCGTATTTATCAGCCAGTTCGCGAATTTTCGGCAAGTTGGCCAAATAGCCATCCATCGAGAACACGCCATCGGTTGCGATCATGATATGACGCGCGCCATCCTCGCGCGCCTGCTTCAGCCACGCTTCAAGGTCATTCATGTCATTGTTCAGATAGCGATAGCGCTTGGCTTTGCACAGCCGCACCCCGTCAATGATAGAGGCGTGGTTCAGACTGTCCGAAATGATGGCATCTTCAGGCCCCAGCAACGGTTCGAACAGCCCGCCATTGGCATCAAAACAGGCCGCGAACAGGATCGCATCGTCCTTGTTCAGGAACTTGGCCAACCGCTGTTCCAGTTCACGGTGAATATCCTGCGTCCCACAAATGAACCGGACCGAGGCCATGCCGAAACCCTTCGGACCCATCGCATTTGTTGCGGCCTCGATCAGCGCGGGGTGATCCGCAAGACCCAGATAGTTGTTGGCGCACAGGTTGATCACCCGTTTGCCGCCCACCGTAATCTCACCGCCCTGAGGCGAGGTGATCATTCGTTCGCGCTTATACAGCCCCTCGGATTCGATTTGTGCGAGTGTGTCCGTGATATGGGACAGGAATGCATCTGCCATGGCGACCTCCGTTCAACTGAGTCGCATATCTAACATAGCGGATGAATTTCCCAAATAGGGGAATTTCAATATACAGGAAAATTTTCCGTGAAGGCGGAAATTTGCTGACATCAGGCGTTCTTTACGATCAAGAACACCCGCGCTGGTTCTTTGGCCGAGATGGAATGCACGATATCCGCGGCATAGCGGGCGGTGTCCCCTTGGCTCAGTTCCGACACGGCACTGCCCGATGTAACCTTGACGGTGCCTTCCAGCACTGTCAGCTGTTCGTGCGCGCCGCGCGCATGGGGCTGACTGTTCAAGGCCCCGCCTGTGTCGAACTCGATATCATAAACCTCATGACCACCGGCCTCTTCCGGTGGGGACAGGATGCGAATGCGACAGTTCTGCCCCATATTGTCGATGCTGGGCACTTCGGACGCGCGCAGCACCTCGATCTGATCACTGGCTTTTGATCCTTCCAGAAGACCGGCAAAATCCACCTGTAATGCACGGGTCAGGTTCCAGAGGGTCGAGATCGTCGGGCTGCTTTCACCGCGTTCGATCTGGCTTACCATGGACCTGGATACGCCACTGAGGTTTGCGACTGCTTCCAGCGACAGTCCTTTGGCCCGGCGTGCTTCTTTCAGGCGAGCAGGCAAAAGGTTCAGGATATCGTCTGTATTCTCCGTCATGACGGAATCCATGCGTGTTGGGACCCGGCTTGTCAATTCCATCCGTGACGGCACGTCCTATAGGACAGGATCATGCTGCATGTGCATACTGACGACGATTCCAAGAGGAGAAAGACATGACAGACATCGTATTGCTGGATGGTGCGCGCACCGCGATTGGAACTTTCGGTGGCGCACTTGCGTCAACCGCACCCATTGATCTGGCGACGGTGGTCACCGAAGCGGCCTTAGAACGGTCAGGGGTAGAAGGTGCGCAAATCGGGCATGTTGTATTTGGCCACGTCATCAATACCGAGCCTCGGGACATGTACCTGTCGCGTGTTGCCGCGATGCAGGCTGGGATTCCGAATGGCACCCCTGCGATGAATGTAAACCGTCTGTGTGGCTCGGGCGCACAGGCGATCGTGTCGGCGATGCAGTCCTTGATGCTTGGCGATGCCGATTTCGCTGTGGCAGGTGGCGCAGAAAGCATGTCGCGCAGCCCTTACATTGTTCCACAGGCACGCTGGGGCGCGAAAATGGGTGATGTCACTTCGCTGGACATGATGCTGGGTGCGTTGAACTGCCCCTTTGGCACAGGGCACATGGGTGTGACGGCCGAGAACGTTGCCGATGAACACCAGATCAGCCGTGAACAGATGGACGACTTCGCCCTGACCAGCCAGACCCGCGCGGCAGCCGCAATTGAAGCCGGATATTTCGAAAGCCAGATCGTGCCCGTTCAGGTGAAGGTCAAGCGCGACATGGTGGATTTCAAAGTTGATGAGCATCCCAAAGCGACGACAGCCGATGCGCTGGCCGGGTTGCGACCAGTGTTCAAGAAAGATGGGCGTGTGACGGCGGGCAATGCCTCGGGCATCAACGACGGTGCGGCGGCGATGGTGCTGGCAACGGCAGACGCGGCGGAAAAGGCCGGGTTGAAGCCAAAAGCGCGCGTGATCGGATATGCACATGCTGGCGTGCGCCCCGAAGTCATGGGTATTGGCCCGGTACCGGCTGTGCAAAACCTGCTCAGGAGGACGGGTTTGTCAGTGGAAGACTTTGATGTGATCGAAAGCAACGAAGCATTTGCCGCGCAGGCGCTGGCCGTCAACCAGGAGCTTGGGTTGAATGCAGCGAAGGTGAACCCGAATGGAGGTGCGATTGCGCTGGGGCATCCTGTCGGTGCGACGGGCGCCATCATTACCATGAAGACGCTTTATGAGCTGGAGCGCACAGGCGGATCAAAAGGGTTGATCACCATGTGTATTGGTGGTGGTCAGGGGATCGCCATTGCCATCGAGCGGCTCTGATCCGGGTCTGGGCAAAGGGGGGCTGTCTGCCCCCCATCGCGCAAGGCGCGATTCCCCCCGAGGATATTTTTAGCCAGATGAACCTGCGGATCACAATCAGCCGAGTGTAGTGATCAACAGAACTATGGCTGCGCCGGCAACCGCACCGAGAGCGGCGGGTAGGATTTTTGGCAACAGACCCGAGTTTTCCGGTTCTTCTTTGTGCGTCTGTGCAATCAACGCGTTTTCGACCAATGTCGGCAGGCGCGGACCAAAGCGTGCCAGAACCATAGCGGTTTTGGCAAAGTCACGAAGCGCGGCGCGCGGGCCGATGGATTGTTTGATGTAATCTTCGACCACGGGGCGGGCAACTTCCCAGATATTGATGTGGTCGTCCAGTGACCGGGCAACGCCTTCAACCACGACCATCGTGCGCTGTAGAAGGATCAGCTCGGTTCGGGTTTCCATGCCAAAACGCTCTGTCACTTCGAACAGATAGCTTAGCAAACGGCCCATCGAAATATGCGAGGCATCCATACCGAAGATGGGCTCACCAACCGCACGCAGGGCGCGGGCGAATTCATCGACGTCCTGGTGTGCAGGAACGTAACCAGCTTCGAAATGCACTTCGGCTACGCGCTTGTAGTCGCGGCGGATGAAACCGAACAGAATCTCGGCATAGACCCGGCGCGTGTATTCGTCGATATGGCCCATGATACCGTAATCATAAGCGATGATATCACCGTTGGCGGCGACCTTGAGGTTGCCCTGATGCATATCGGCGTGGAAATAGCCGTCGCGCAGGGCGTGAAGAAGGAACAGGCGCAGCACACGTTCAGCCAGATCGCGGCGATCGTGGCCAGCGGCGTCCAGTGCGTCATTTTCACCCAATGGAACACCGTCGGCCCAGCTGAGTGTCATCACGCGCCGTGCCGACAGTGACCACAATATAGGCGGCAGCCAGAACCCTTTGTCGTCTTTTGTGTTGGCCGCATATTCCGAGGCAGCAGCGCTTTCCAGACGCAGATCCAGTTCACCCCGTACAACGCCATCGAAATGTTCAATGACCTCCATCGGACGCAATCGGCGAGCACCCGGCGCAAACAAATCGACTATGCGAGCGGCGAAGTAAAACGCGTCCACGTCCTTGCGAAATGCGCGCTCAATCCCTGGGCGCAGAACTTTGACGGCGACATCCTCGCCCGTGCTAACAAGTTTGGCTTTGTGGACCTGAGCAATGGACGCGGCTGCAATGGGTTCACTGAAATCGCAGAATATCTCGGCAACAGGCTGCCCCAGTTCCTTTTCCACTTCGGCCAAAGCCACGGCTTTCGAGAACGGCGGCAGCTTGTCCTGCAAAACACGAAGTTGCACAGCCAGTTCATTGCCTACTACATCCGGGCGCGTAGAAAGCACCTGACCAAACTTGATGTAGGCCGGGCCCAAAGCGGTGAGTGCACGTGTTGCAGGCGGCATATCCGGGTCGCCCTTGTAACCCAGCCACCAAAACGGTTTGCCTAGAGCGTGGGCAAGAAACCGGATAGCCCTTGGCGCCTCGAACGCGTCGAGGACCACGTTCATGGCACCGGTGCGCTCAAGCGTTGCGCCTGTACGGATCAGGCGGATGATGTTGTGGGGACCACGCATGCGTCAGATCTTCCAGCCGGAATGCAGCGCGGCGATACCCATGCTGAGATTGCGGAATTTCGCGTTTTCGAAGCCAGCAGTTCGGACCATGTTCAGGAAGGTTTCCTGATCGGGGAACTTGCGGATCGACTCCACCAGATACTGATAGCTGTCGTAATCATTCGCGATCAGCTTTCCCATGCGTGGAATGACATTGAAGCTGTAGAGGTCATAGAGCTTCTGCAGCCCGTCATTGGGAAGCTGACTGAACTCCAGTACCATCAGGCGGCCACCGGGTTTCAGCACGCGAAAGGCTTCGTTCAGGGCCTCTTGCGGGCGGGTCACGTTCCGGATGCCGAAAGAAATCGTGTAGACGTCAAAGGTGTTGTCTTCGAATGGCAGGGCCATGGCATCGCCCACCACCCAGTTCAGGCTGTCGGCCATCTGGTCGGCTTCTGCGCGTTGCCGGCCTTCGATCAGCATGGGTTCTGTCAGATCAAGAACCGTGGCATGGCCATAGCCTGCACGTTTCAGAAAGCGAAAGGAAATGTCACCGGTTCCGCCTGCAACATCCAGCAAACGCTGACCGGGGCGTGGTGCCAGCCAGTCCATCATCGCGTCTTTCCAGACCCGGTGGATACCCATCGACATGACGTCGTTCATCACGTCATATTTCGAGGCGACCGAGTTGAACACGCCCTGCACGCGCCCGGCCTTGTCAGCCTCGCGTACGGTTTCGAACCCGAAATGAGTGGTGTTGTCGCTGTTGTCGGACATAAGCCTTGCCGTTTGTCGAATTTCGCTTCTGTTATAGGGCTCTGGAAGCGGGGTACAATGCGGCCCTTTGGAATAGGAGCCCTGTAATGCCAGAATTGCCCGAGGTCGAGACAGTAAGACGGGGTCTTGTTCCCGCGATGGAGGGCATAGTGATAGAACGCGCCGATGTGAACCGCCCGGATCTGCGCTGGCCATTT
This sequence comes from Ruegeria sp. AE4, assembly GCF_056542185.1. Lineage (NCBI taxonomy): Bacteria > Pseudomonadati > Pseudomonadota > Alphaproteobacteria > Rhodobacterales > Roseobacteraceae > Ruegeria > Ruegeria sp. AE4. Next base: position 111,083 of record NZ_JBQFZK010000008.1, read on the forward strand.
CCCGAACGCATGGCAGAACGGCTGACCGGGCAGCGGGTGGATCGGTTAAGGCGGCGATCAAAATACATCCTGGCCGATCTCAGCAGTGGCGAGACCTTGTTGATACATCTGGGGATGTCGGGGCGAATGACGGTGTCAGGGGACCCACTGGGTCATTTCCTGCGCGAACATCCTGCCGTTGAGAAACATGACCATGTTGTTATTCACATGGCCAACGGGGCGCGTATCACCTTTAACGACCCACGCCGGTTCGGGGCGATGGACCTACTGCCCACAGCCACGGCCGAAGATCACAAGCTTCTGGCGGTTCTGGGACCAGAGCCCTTGGGTAATGATTTCCATGAGCAACACCTGATTGAAGCATTTAAAGGCAGGAATACCCCTGTCAAATCAGCTCTGCTGGATCAGGGAATCGTTGCCGGATTGGGGAATATCTATGTTTGCGAGGCGCTTTATCGCGGCAAGGTGTCGCCACGTCGCAAAGCAGGGCAAATATCTGCGGCACGTGTCGCATCGCTGGTTCCCATCATTCGGAGGGTGTTGCAGGACGCGATCGAAGCAGGCGGATCATCCCTGCGGGATTTCCGCCAAGCTGATGGAGAACTTGGATATTTTCAGCACAGCTTTGATGTCTACGGTCGCGAAGGAAAGCCCTGCCGCACCGAAGGTTGCACTGGTCTGATCCAGAGAATCACCCAGTCCGGTCGCTCATCCTTCTACTGTGCGCAATGCCAAAGATAGCTTGATCCAGAGAATTCGCGTGGTAAGGACTCGTAACTGAACGGAACAACCGGAAGCTTTTTTCTCATGGCTTTTGAGACGATCATCGTCGAAATCGAAGACCACGTCGCCCTAATCAAACTCGACAGACCGGATGCGTTGAATGCGCTGAACTCCCAGTTGCTGGGTGAGTTGTGTACCGCGCTGGAAGAGGCAGACAGCAACGACAAGGTGCGTTGCATCGTCATCACCGGATCGGACAAGGCCTTTGCCGCAGGCGCGGACATCAGGGAAATGTCCGAGATGAGCTTTGTCGATGTCTACACCACCAATCTTTTTGCTGATGCAAACAACCGGGTTTTGGCGATTCGCAAACCGATCATCGCCGCGGTTGCGGGCTATGCTCTGGGTGGGGGATGCGAGTTGGCAATGCTTTGCGATTTCATCATTGCTGCGGACACTGCAAAATTCGGCCAGCCTGAAATCAACCTTGGCGTCATAGCCGGGTTGGGCGGCACCCAGCGTTTGACGCGCTTTGTCGGCAAGTCCAAGGCGATGGACATGAACCTGACTGGTCGGTTTATGGACGCGGACGAAGCCGAGCGCGCTGGTTTGGTCAGCCGGGTCGTACCGGCCAAGAAGCTGATCGAGGAAGCCGTTGGTGCGGCGCAAAAAATAGCCGAGAAATCGGCACTGACGGCGGCGGCGGCAAAAGAAGCGGTCAATCGCAGTTACGAGCTTCCGCTGAGTGAAGGAATGCTGTTTGAGCGTCGCGTCTTCCATTCCATGTTTGCCACCGAGGACCAGAAAGAGGGCATGGCGGCGTTTCTTGAAAAGCGGGCTGCGCAGTTTCGCGACAAGTAAAACGCAAGAGACTAATGAACGGCGGGCTATGCCCGCCTTTTCTTTACCCGGTTTGTGAGCCCCAAGAATCGGCTTGGCAATCCTTGAAATGTTCGGTATTGAGCGCCGCAATACATGCGCGTGCGGCCCGCTTGGCCCGACTCACACTCGTGATTTCTGATCCGGTGCGGATATATCCGTGGCGCGCAACCCTTGATAACCGTACCGAACGAAGGTCAGAGATACATGGCAAATTCGCCCCAGGCAAAGAAACGCGCCCGTCAGAACGAGAAGCGTTTCGCTGTTAACAAAGCGCGTCGTTCGCGCATCCGCACCTATCTGCGTAAAGTCGAAGAAGCGATTGCATCCGGTGACAAAGATGCGGCAACCGCAGCACTGCGCGCCGCCCAGCCTGAGCTGATGCGCGGCGTCACCAAAGGCGTGTTCCACAAGAACACTGCCGCGCGTAAAATGTCGCGCCTGTCGGCCCGGGTCAAAGCTCTGGGCTAAAGCCCGCGGGTTACCTTAGGTCAAGTCAGCAAGGCTGAACTAATGTCAAAGGCGCTGCGCATTGCGGCGCCTTTTTTCGTGTTGCCGGAATACCGCGCCTTCACGAAACCGAGAGATTCTTTCGACCAAAGACCCGAGTCAATATCAGAGTTTCGTTGCCGCGCCCCATTTCAAGTTGCTACCACTGATGTCAGCGATTCACTCGCTTGGGGGGACAGGCTGTTTACTCGATCGGACTGACGGGCATCAGATCGATCAGGAAACATTCGTCGACGACTGGCGCAAGCTGGGCTGCCGATTTGCCGCGAAGTCCGGGTTATCCGGGATTCTCGGCCCTGTCTGAAAATTGAGATTGTGACGTGCAGCCCGAGTTTCGGGACGCTCATTTTTTGTTGAGCGTCGAAAATCCGGGTGCACCGAACTTTCAGGGGCAATCCCGCCAAACCGTTAGGTTTGGCGATAGGTTCCCTTTGGGCGTGTGAATACAAGACCGGGCAACCGGCTTCGTATGATAAGGCCGACAGGCCAATAAGAATGGGATGCGTGAGGCGCTGAATGACACAAGAGAAATGGGGACTACTGCGTAACAAATTGCTGAAGGCTGTCGGTCGGAATAATTTCACCACTTGGATCGAGCCTCTGGAATTTAAAGAGCTGCAGGATGGTGTGGCGGTTTTTTCCGTGCCAACGAACTTTATGGGGAATTACGTCAGCCAGAATTTTGCGGACCTTATCTTGTACGAGCTGAATACGGCTGGGGAAACCGTTCAGCGTCTGGATTTCCGTGTTGCCGCCAACTCGCCCGCACGCCCCAAGCCCGCAGCCAAGGTGGTCGCCGAAACTCGGCCAGAGCCGGTACCCACAGTCGCTACGGATAGTGCGCAGAACGCTTTGGAGTCGTTGCAGGCCGCGCCGCTGGATTCGCGTTTCACCTTTGACAGTTTCGTGGTGGGCAAACCCAACGAGCTGGCCCATGCTGCCGCGCGCCGCGTGTCCGAAGGTGGCCCGGTCACATTCAACCCGCTTGTTCTGTACGGCGGAGTGGGTCTGGGTAAGACCCACCTGATGCACGCCATTGCCTGGGAGCTGAAAACCAAGCATCCGGAACTGAATGTCCTGTACCTGTCAGCCGAACAGTTCATGTATCGCTTCGTGCAGGCCCTGCGGGAACGCCGGATGATGGATTTCAAGCATTTGTTCCGTTCGGTCGATGTGCTGATGGTCGACGACGTGCAGTTCATTGCCGGAAAGGATTCTACTCAGGAAGAGTTTTTCCATACGTTCAACGCGCTGGTGGATCAGAACAAGCAGATCATCATTTCGGCCGACCGCGCCCCGGGCGAAATCAAGGATCTGGAAGATCGTGTAAAGTCGCGCCTGCAATGTGGTCTGGTCGTTGACCTGCATCCGACCGACTATGAATTGCGCCTGGGCATTCTGCAAAACAAGGTCCAGCAATACAGCAGCTCCTATCCTGATCTGACGATTGCGGATGGCGTTCTTGAGTTTCTGGCCCATCGAATCTCAACCAATGTCCGCGTGCTGGAAGGTGCTCTGACACGTCTGTTTGCCTTTGCCTCGCTGGTTGGGCGCGAGATCGACATGGAGCTGACGCAGGATTGTCTGGCAGATGTCCTGCGCGCATCCGAGCGCAAGATCACGGTTGAAGAAATCCAGCGGAAAGTATCCGAATACTACAACATCCGCATGTCCGATATCATCGGTCCCAAGCGCCTGCGATCCTACGCGCGCCCCCGTCAGGTGGCGATGTATCTTTGCAAGCAGCTGACCAGCCGATCGCTGCCAGAGATCGGCCGTCGGTTCGGCGGGCGCGACCACACCACGGTCATGCATGGCGTCAAGCGCATTGAAGAGCTGAAACTGACCGATGGCCAGATCGCTGAAGACGTGGAAATGCTACGCAGGTCTCTCGAAGCCTGAACCGGGCCAGCAGCGCTAAGGAACGCTTCGGGCCTCTGTTCCGGGGCGTTTTTTGTGCGTAATAATCCACGGTTGCACCAGAACTGAGGCCCGTTGGGCACGCCGCACTTGACGGTTGCTGCATTCCAACCCAGAAATCCGTAAAAAATCCTTGTGCCTCGGGGTGGAACCGCTAACGTGCCAGTCCCGCCCATGTCGGTACGCAAGTCAGAGGAATTGAGGGTATGAAGATCAGCATTGAACGCGGCACCCTTCTTAAGGCCGTTTCGCAGGCCCAGTCCGTTGTAGAACGTCGCAATACCATTCCCATACTTGCCAATGTCCTGATCGAGGCCGAAGGCGATCAGGTCCAGTTCCGTGCCACCGATCTGGATATCGAAGTGGTCGATAAGGCACCCGCACAGGTCGAAAAGGCAGGCGCGACGACCGTTGCGGCAACAACCCTGCATGAGATTGTGCGCAAACTGCCCGACGGTGCGCTGGTGACACTGACTGCTGACAGCGCCGCTGGACGGCTGACAGTTGAAGCGGGGCGGTCGAATTTTTCGCTGGCGACACTGCCGAAGGAAGATTTTCCGGTGATGGCATCGTCTGAGTATCAATCGAATTTCACCGCTTCGGCGGCATTGCTTCGCCGGTTGTTTGACAAGTCGAAATTCGCCATCTCGACCGAAGAGACCCGGTACTATCTGAACGGTGTCTACATGCATGTGGCAGATGGGTCCGAGGGTGGAAAAGTGTTGCGTTGTGTGGCCACCGATGGCCACCGGCTTGCGAGGATCGACGCAGATTTGCCGGATGGCGCGGCGGATATGCCGGGCGTGATCGTGCCCCGCAAAACAGTGGGCGAGTTGCGCAAGCTGCTGGATGACGACGAGATGGATATCGCCGTTTCGGTCAGTGAAACCAAGGTACGCTTTGCCACGCCGGATATCACGCTGACGTCGAAGGTTATTGACGGCACCTTCCCCGACTACACACGCGTTATCCCGCAAGGAAACACCCGCAAGCTTGAAGTGGATGCTGCTGAATTCGCGCAGGCCGTGGATCGCGTGGCAACTGTTTCGTCGGAGCGGTCGCGGGCAGTGAAGCTGCAATTGGAAGGCGACAAGCTGATCTTGTCGGTGAATGCACCCGACAGTGGCGCCGCCGAGGAAGAATTGGCTGTCGCTTACGGGGATGAGCGGTTGGAGATCGGGTTCAACGCCAAATACCTGTTGGAGATTGCGTCTCAGGTGGATCGTGAGAATGCAGTTTTCCTGTTCAACTCGGCTGGTGACCCGACATTGATGCGTGAAGGCAACGACCTGAGTGCTGTATACGTCGTCATGCCGATGCGCGTCTGATCGCGCGGACGCGCGATGCCTCCGGCGGGAGTATTTTTGAAAAGATGAAGGGAGGGGTCATGGGATTGGCCCTGACCGAGCTTACGGTCTCGCATTTTCGATCTCATAAGCTGGCGCGGTTGTCTCTGGACGGACGTCCCGTTGCTATTCACGGGCCAAATGGGGCCGGGAAGACCAATCTTCTTGAAGCGGTGTCGTTGTTTTCACCCGGTCGCGGAATGCGGCGGGCGAGTGCAGCCGAGATGACCCGACGGCCCGAGGCGTTGGGTTGGAAACTGTCTGGGTTGCTGGACGCTCAGGGGCAGCGGTTTGAGATCGAAACCTGGTCCGAGGGCGGCGCAGCGCGACAGGTGCGAATTGATGGCAAGTCGGCGACGCAGATCGATCTGGGGAAACTTGCGCGAGTTGTCTGGCTGACCCCGTCAATGGACCGTCTGTGGATTGAAGGGGCGGAAGGGCGCCGTCGGTTTCTGGACCGTATCGCGCTGAGTTTTGACCCAGCCCACGCTGAAGCATCGCTGATCTATGAAAAAGCGATGCGCGAACGTAACCGCCTTCTGAAAGAGCAGATCAGGGATGCGCATTGGTACGCCGCGCTTGAAAGGCAGTTGGCCGAGACGGGGCATCGCATCCATACCGCGCGGTTGAGGTCGCTGGATCTTCTGCGGGCAGCGCAGGATAGGGCGGAAACAGTCTTTCCGTCGGCCGAACTGGAATTGGTGCAAACCGAAGGCGCAATGCCCGAGACGGCGGAAGATTTGCGAGACGCGTTGGGCGAGAGCCGGTTCAGGGATCTGGCAGCAGGCCGGACCCTGGTGGGGCCGCATCGGTCCGACCTGTACGGTGTGTTCGCGGCCAAAGGCGTGCCGGCAAGGGAGTGTTCCACTGGTGAGCAGAAAGCGCTCTTGGTGTCGCTGATCCTGTCCAATGCGCGGGCGCTTGCGGCAATGCTGGGCGCACCTCCGATCGTTCTGCTGGATGAAGTGGCCGCGCATCTGGATGCTGGGCGGCGTGCAGCGCTTTATGACGAGATTTGCGCGCTGGGCGCTCAGGCCTGGATGACCGGTACCGGGCCTGAACTGTTTGCGGAATTGGGCGACCGGGCCCAGACGCTGATCGTTACCGAAAGCGATGAGGGTTCGGTCGTGACTGCTTAGGCCGGTTCGCTGACTTTACGTTCCCACAGAAAGCCGCGCATAACCTCGTCCACCGGGGTTTTGGCCATGTGGTTGATGTAGTTCGACATGGTTTTCTGGGCCAGACCCAGCACGACATCCAGAACCGCGCGATGGGAATAACCCGCATCAAAGAACGCCTGAAGCTGATCTTCGGTCGGGTTGCCGCGGGTTTCCATCACTTCTAGGGTGAAGGTGCGCAGTGCTTCGAGCTTGGCTGAAGGCAGCGGGGTTTCATTGCGCAGGGCGTCCGAGATCTCATCCGATATCTTCATCATCTTGGCGATACCTGTGTGGGCGGGCACGCAGTAGTGGCACTCGTTTTCAACATTGATGGTCTGCCAGACGACGGTTTTCTCATCATTGTCGAAATCGGTTTTCAGGAACAGGCCGTGCAAAATCTGGTAGCCTTCCAGATGTTGAGGGCTTTCGGCCATGACCCTATGCAGGCCGGGCAAGCGACCAAAAGCGGCCTGAGACTTTTGCAGCAGCGGTTTGGATGCTTCAGGCGCGGTTTCGAGGTCGTGAGACGGGAAATTGGCCATGTCGGAACTCCTGTTTCTGGCGCGATGGGTCGTATTTAGGGTTTCTTGAGTGATCGCTCAAGTATATATTTGAGTGAACGTTCAAGAATTGGTGATGCTGATGCCCCGCAAACCCGCATACGATCGTGACGTGTTGATCGCGAAGGCGAAGGATATCTTCTGGCGTCAGGGCTGGGCTGGTACATCGCTGAAGGATCTGGAGCGGGAACTGAAGCTGAAGCCCGGCAGTTTTTATGCGGCGTTCGGGTCGAAAGATGCGCTCTATGCGCTGACGCTGGAAAGCTATACGCAAGAAGGTTTGGCGCGCCTAAAGGCCCTGGCTGAGAGACTGGGTCCGAAGGAGGCGCTGAAAGCACAGCCCCGATTGGTGATCGAAGCAGCCGAGACCCCGGCAAAGGCCTGCATGTTGGCAAAGACATATGCCGAGTTGAAGGCGAAGGATCATGACCTTGCGGATCAGGCGGCGCATTACATGGCGGAAATGAAAGACTGTTTCGCTGATCTGTTTCGCAAGGCTCAGGATGCCGGTGAAATCGGGGCGGGACGTGATCCGGATCGTTTGGCGGCCAGGTATCAGTCAGACATTCTGGGGCTGCGCTTGTCCGCTGAACGCACAGACGTTGATGCGGCGCAAATTGCAGCGGATATCGCGTCTGATATCGATCGTTTGTGAGCCCCTCTCGGGGCGGCAAAAAACGATCCGGAAAACCACAAAATATTGGGGGATGGCGTGACAATCCCTACCAGAAAACGTATAAGTTACCAAAATAATATAGGTACTGACTGAATGTCCGAAGACGCACAGGCCCCTCAAGAATACGGCGCAGATTCTATCAAGGTTCTCAAAGGCTTGGAGGCAGTTCGCAAACGCCCCGGCATGTATATCGGGGACACGGATGATGGCTCGGGTCTGCACCATATGGTGTATGAGGTTGTCGACAACGGGATTGACGAGGCTCTGGCGGGTCATGCTGACCATGTGACGGTGAAAATTCACGCCGATTCCAGTGTTTCGGTCAGCGACAATGGGCGTGGTATTCCGGTGGACATCCACCCGGAAGAAGGCGTGTCGGCGGCCGAGGTCATCATGACCCAACTGCATGCCGGCGGAAAATTCGACAGCAATTCGTACAAGGTGTCGGGCGGCCTGCACGGTGTGGGTGTTTCCGTGGTGAACGCGCTTTCGGATTGGTTGGAACTGCGTGTCTGGCGCAATGGCAAAGAGCATGTCGCGCGGTTTGAAGGTGGCGAAACCGCTGAGCACCTGAAGGTTGTCGGTGAATGCGGAGACCGGACAGGAACAGAAGTGCGGTTTCTGGCTTCGACCGATACATTCTCGAACCTCGAATACTCATTCGAGACATTGGAAAAACGCCTGCGCGAACTGGCTTTCCTGAATTCGGGCGTTCGGATCATCCTGATTGACGAGCGTCCGGCGGAACGGCTGGAAACCGAGTTGTTCTATGAAGGTGGGGTCAAGGAATTCGTTAAGTATCTCGACCGGTCCAAAACCCCCGCCATGTCCGAGCCGATCTATATCAAGGGCGAGCGCGACGATATCGGCGTGGAAATCGCAATGTGGTGGAACGACAGCTATCACGAATCTGTCCTGCCATTCACCAACAATATACCTCAGCGCGATGGCGGTACCCATGTGGCGGGTTTCCGAGGTGCCCTGACCCGGACGATCAACAACTACGCGCAGTCCAGCGGGATCGCGAAAAAGGAAAAGGTCAGCTTTACCGGTGATGACGCGCGCGAAGGTCTGACCTGTGTGCTGTCGGTCAAAGTGCCTGATCCGAAATTCTCGTCACAGACCAAAGACAAGCTGGTCAGTTCCGAGGTTCGTCCGGCGGTTGAGGGTCTGATGAACGAAAAACTTGCCGAGTGGTTTGAAGAAAACCCGACCGAGGCCAAGGCGATCGTCGGCAAGATCATCGAGGCTGCGCTGGCACGCGAGGCCGCGCGCAAGGCGCGTGAACTGACCCGCCGCAAAACGGCGATGGATGTGAACTATCTGGCGGGCAAGCTGAAGGATTGTTCCGAAAAGGACCCCTCCAAAACCGAAGTCTTCCTTGTTGAGGGCGATTCAGCCGGAGGGTCGGCGCAAACGGGCCGTGACCGGCTGACTCAGGCGGTTCTGCCGCTGCGCGGTAAGATCCTGAACGTGGAACGCGCGCGGTTTGACCGGATGTTGTCCTCGCAGGAGATTGGCAATCTTGTCATGGCGCTGGGCACGGGTATTGGCCGCGATGAGTTCAACATCGAAAAGCTGCGTTACCACAAGATTGTCATCATGACTGACGCGGATGTGGACGGTGCGCACATCCGGACCCTGCTGCTGACGTTCTTCTACCGGCAAATGCCTGAGCTGATCGAAGGTGGGTATCTCTATATCGCGCAGCCGCCACTTTATAAGGTTTCGCGCGGTAAATCAGAGGTTTATCTGAAAGATCAGGCGGCGCTGGACGATTATCTCGTCAATCAGGGGATCGAGGGTGCCGTGCTGAAACTGGGATCGGGCGAAGAGATCATTGGTCAGGATCTGGCCCGCGTGGTGGACGAAGCGCGACAGTTGAAGCGTGTTCTGGACGCCTTCCCGACACACTACCCGCGCCACATTCTGGAACAGGCAGCCGTTGCCGGTGCCTTTGTGCCGGGTGCGGTGGACGCCGACCTGCAAGGGGTGGCTGACAAGGTTGCCGCCCGTCTGGATCTGATCGCGTTGGAGTATGAGCGTGGCTGGCAGGGCCGGATCACGCAGGATCACGGAATTCGCCTGGCCCGCATTCTGCGTGGTGTCGAAGAGGTTCGCACCTTGGACGGCCCGATGCTGCGGTCGGGGGAGGCCCGCAAAACAGGCAGCTTCACGCAAAGCCTGCAAGAGGTCTACAACACATCGGCCACGTTGATCCGCCGTGATCGTAGCCAATTGATCCACGGTCCGCTGGACCTGTTGCGCGCCATTCTGGAAGAAGGGGAAAAGGGCCTGTCCCTGCAGCGCTACAAAGGTCTGGGAGAGATGAACCCCGACCAGCTTTGGGAAACAACTTTGGACCCGGATGCACGCACGCTGCTTCAAGTGCGCGTAGACGATATGGTGGAAGCCGACGATCTGTTCACCAAGCTAATGGGTGATGTTGTCGAACCTCGTCGGGAATTTATCCAGAAAAACGCTTTGAGCGTCGAGAATCTGGATTTCTGACGGTGTAAAGACCAACGTGCTACCTGTTTGGGGCTGAAGTCGATCTGTGCAATTGCTGATCGAGCGATGTGCATCTTGGATGGCACTGGCCATGCTTCAGCGTGCGGGCTCTGACCTATCAGTCGACGTAACGAAACTGTGGTAAAGCCTGCTCGGTTGCTTCTAACCTTTGCCGGGCGAGGTAGCGGCAGGAATGGTTGCGGCGGATGTTCAGCAAAGTACTAAAAATGACCGGCAGTGCGGTGGTTCTGGGCGGGGTAGCTTTGATTGGCTACCTTTGGTTCGCACCCCCGGATCTTTTGAAGTTGGGAACCAACTACTCTGCCAAGATTGTCTGTTCGAACGTTTTCATTGCTGGACGGGATCCTGACGAAGTTCTGGCTGTGGACGTGCAAGCACCCGGCCACCCTCTGCTGGGGCAAATCTCAATAGAGGTGGATCGGGAAGCGCAGACTGTGAAAGCGCGGATCTTCCGGTTTTTTGCACCCGCGAGATCGCAGTTTCGTCAGGGGCTTGGCTGCACAAATGTTCATGAGGCTGATCTGAGCAACCAGACACTTTCAGCGCCTGATCCGCTGCCAGCAGGACTATGGCCAAACGGGAATGACGTTGCCTTGTCCCAAGACCCGAAGCTTCAGAATGTAATGTCGAATGACAGTTTGGTCGGCGAAGGATATCGCGCAGTTGTGGTGGTTCGAAACGGGCGCATCATTGCTGAACGGTACGCAGATGGGTTTAATGCGGATACCCCGTTACTGGGCTGGTCCATGACCAAGACAGTTACGGCCGGGTTGATCGGCACCTTGATTGAAGCGGGTCAAATGAGCTTGTCAGATACGCTTGTCGACAGCTTTCCCGATTGGGCCGACGACGCAAGGCGCAACATTACCGTTGCTGATATGCTGGCGATGACAAGCGGGCTGCAATGGGATGAAGAATACGGCGACGTTTCAGACGTAACACGCATGCTGTATCTCCGAGACGGTATGGCCGAATTTGCTGCCGGGCGCGTTGCTGAATCCAGTATTGGAAAGGACTTCAACTATTCCTCGGGCACGTCCACGATGCTGTCTCGGGTTTGGCAGGACAAGTTGGGCGACGGTGGGCTGAGCTATCCGCACAACGCGCTATTTGCGCCGATTGGCATGACATCGGCGGTTATCGAGACGGATGTCAGCGATACCTTCATCGGGTCCAGTTATATGTATGCGACGGCGCGTGACTGGGCCCGGTACGGGCAGCTTTTGCTGCAAAAAGGGGTTTGGAAGGGCTCTCGGATATTACCAGAAGGTTATGTGAACTGGATGTTCGAGCCGGTTGATGCTTCGGATGGCAAATACGCCAAGGGCCACCTTTGGCTGGAAGCACCCGGAGATTTGCCACCTTTTGAAGATGCCGTCTGGTTGCAGGGGCATGATGGTCAGTCCATCGGTATTTTCCCCTCTCATGATATGGTGATTGTGCGATTGGGATTGACGCCGTCCCGGCTGGGTTACTCATCCTTGCCGCTGGCCAAGGAACTGATTTCCGCATCTGGAAGCTAGCGTGCCAGGGTGCAAAAACCTGTTGGCCGCGACAGACAGATCACGCCTGACTGGCAAGTATTTCGACAAATACATCCTCGATCAGGACACAGGGTCGCAGGAGAGTGTCTTGCAAGTTGTAGGCATTTAGTATACCGCGGCATACAAAATTAAGGCGCTGGTTTGTTACCCGCCAGCGCACCAGCTAAATGGTCGGAACCGTCATGAGCCTATATACAGAATACCTGAACGAGATTGAGACGCGCAAAGAGCAAGGTTTGCACCCCAAACCCATTGAAGACGGTGTGCTGCTTCAGGAAATCATCGAGCAAATCAAGGATGTTGAAAACGTTCACCGCGCCGAGTCTTTGACCTATTTCATCTATAACACGCTGCCGGGGACAACCAGCGCAGCTGGTGAAAAGGCACAGTTCCTGAAAGAGATCATATTGGGTGAAGCCTCGGTCGAAGAAATCTCGCAGGCCTTCGCGTTCGAGCTGCTGTCACATATGAAAGGCGGCCCCTCGGTCGAGGTTCTGCTGGATCTGGCGCTGGGCGATGATGCGTCGATCGCAAATCAGGCGGCAGAGGTGATGAAAACGCAGGTGTTCCTGTACGATGCGGATACCCAGCGCCTCAAGTCTGCTTTTGAGGCCGGAAACGCGATCGCAAAGGACATTCTGGAAAGCTATGCCAAGGCCGAGTTCTTTACCCGGCTGCCTGACATTGAAGAGGAAATCAAGGTTGTGACCTATGTCGCGGCCGAAGGAGACATTTCCACCGACCTTCTGTCGCCCGGTAATCAGGCGCATTCTCGTGCGGATCGGGAACTGCATGGCAAATGCATGATCACACCGGCGGCACAGGCCGAGATTCAGGATTTGCAGAAACAACACCCGGACAAACGTGTCATGCTGGTCGCCGAAAAAGGGACCATGGGCGTCGGGTCGTCGCGCATGTCCGGCGTCAACAACGTCGCCTTGTGGACCGGAACGCAAGCCAGCCCTTATGTTCCCTTTGTGAACATCGCACCAGTTGTCGCGGGAACAAACGGAATCTCACCGATCTTTCTGACCACCGTTGGCGTGACCGGAGGTATCGGCATTGACCTGAAGAACTGGGTCAAAAAGCTGGATGACGACGGCAACCCGATTCTGAACAACGACGAAAGTCCTGTCCTTGAACAGAAATACTCGGTCGAAACCGGAACCGTTCTGACCATCAACACAAAGGACAAGAAGCTTTACAACGAAGCAGGCGATAAAGAGCTTGTCGATGTATCGTCGTCCTTCACGCCGCAAAAGGTCGAATTCATCAAGGCTGGCGGCTCTTACGCGATTGTCTTTGGGAAGAAGCTGCAGACATTTGCGGCAGAAACCCTTGGCGTTGCGCTGGAATCTGCATTTGCTCCGTCCAAGGAAATCTCACACGAGGGTCAGGGCCTGACAGCTGTCGAGAAGATCTTCAACAAAAACGCGGTTGGCGTGGCTGACGGAAAGGTTCTGCACGCGGGTTCGGACGCTCGGGTTAAGGTCAATATCGTTGGGTCGCAAGACACCACTGGCCTGATGACCGCGCAGGAGCTGGAAGCTATGGCGGCAACAGTGATCTCGCCCATAGTTGATGGCGCATATCAGTCCGGGTGCCACACAGCGTCGGTTTGGGACGCAAAGGCGCAGGCGAACATTCCTAAACTGATGAAATTCATGAACAACTTTGGCCTGATCACTGCGCGTGATCCCAAGGGTGTTTACCATTCGATGACAGACGTAATCCACAAGGTGCTGAACGACATCACCGTGGACGACTGGGCCATCATCATTGGCGGCGACTCGCACACCCGCATGTCCAAGGGCGTAGCGTTTGGCGCGGATTCGGGCACCGTTGCGCTGGCGCTGGCCACCGGTGAAGCCACAATGCCGATCCCTGAATCGGTTAAGGTGACCTTCAAAGGCCAGATGGCAGACCATATGGATTTCCGCGATGTGGTTCACGCCACCCAGTCGCAGATGTTGAAGACATTCGGTGACAACGTCTTCCAGGGCCGGATCATCGAAGTTCATATCGGCACCTTGCTGGCGGATCAGGCGTTCACCTTTACCGACTGGACGGCCGAGATGAAGGCCAAGGCGTCGATCTGTATTTCCGAAGATGACACGCTGATTGAATCTCTGGAAATCGCCAAAGGCCGCATCCAGATCATGATCGACAAGGGTATGGAAAACGAAGCCCAGACGCTGCAAGGTCTGATCGACAAGGCGAATGCGCGGATCGCGGAAATCAGGTCGGGTGAAAAGCCGGCCCTGAAACCTGATGAAAACGCCAAGTATTTTGCCGAACTCGTCGTTGATCTGGATGAGATCGACGAACCGATGATAGCCGATCCTGACGTGAACAATGCTGACGTATCAAAGCGTTACACCCACGACACGATCCGCCCGGTTTCCTACTACAAGGGTGAAAAGAAGGTCGATCTGGGCTTTGTCGGGTCGTGCATGGTGCACAAGGGCGATCTGATTATCGTCTCGCAGATGCTTAAGAACCTTGAAGAGGAACAGGGCACTGTCGAGTTCAAGGCCCCGCTGGTTGTTGCGGCACCGACTTACAACATCATTGATGAGCTGAAAGAAGAAGGCGAGTGGAGCATTCTCCAGAAATACTCGGGCTTTGAATTCGATGATCTGTTCCCGAAAAACAAGGCACGTACGGAATATGAAAATATCCTGTACCTTGAGCGGCCCGGCTGTAACCTTTGCATGGGGAACCAGGAAAAGGCTGCAAAAGGGGATACCGTTCTGGCGACATCCACGCGCCTGTTCCAGGGTCGTGTTGTTGAAGACTCGGATGAGAAAAAGGGTGAGTCCCTGCTTGCGTCTACACCGGTTGTCGTACTCTCGGCCATATTGGGCCGGACCCCAACCGCCGAGGAATACAAGTCGGCGGTAAAGGGGATCGACTTGACCAAGTTCGCGCCGCCGATGGAAAAGCCCGCGACCGCGAAATCGGCTCACTTCTGAGGACGTTTTGTAACTTGTAGGCCCGGTCGCCAATAAGCGGTGGCCGGGCTTTTCCAATTGAACGACACTCCCAGCCTTTCGACACCTCGTCTTAGCAAGGATGGGTTATGCACCTGACACATCCGCTCAGGTTCCGTTTCGTCGGACCCTGTCAAAGAATGGGTAAAGGGCCGCGGGTCTTGGTCTGGCGAAGCACAAAGTTGCTGCGGGTGTCGCGGACAAGCCCTGATTTCAACAGGCGCTGCATGATAAAGACTTCAAGATCCTCGGGGGTTTTGGCGTAGACCTTCAGGATAAAGTCATGATCCCCGGTGATCGAGGCGCACTCCACGATTTGCGGCTCGGTCTCGACCAGACGAAGAAACGCCGAGATGCTGTTTTCCTGATGGTCTTTCAGTGCAACGTGGACATAGGCGATGGCATTCAAGCCTACAGCCTTGGCAGAGACCTGCGCGCGATACCCTGAAACCACCCCGGACGACTCGAGGTCACGGACGCGGCGCCAGCATTGCGACGCCGATAACCCGGTCCGGTCGGCAAGCTCCTGCATTGACAGACGCCCGCTGGCCTGAAGCTCTCGCAAAATATCGATGTCGGCTGGGTGAAGCATTTGGCCCGAAAATAGCAATATTTTGGAATGTCCCATTCATAATACGGACGATAGGTAGAATATCAAAACAAATTCTCCATGTGAGTTGAGGTATCCTGATCTCATGCAGGAGGATGCTGATGCCCAAATCGACGAAATATGTCGCCAAACTGGCGGATGAACATGGCCACATTACCTACACAGACGAAGAAAATGCGGTCTGGGCTGATCTTTACGCGGCACAGGAAGAAAATGTTCGGCGCTATATGGCACCGGAATACCTACGCGGTTTGGCGCGGCTGGATCTGCCGAAGACCAAAGTGCCATCTTGTGCGGAAATTTCGAAACGGTTGCTGGACCTGACCGGCTGGCGGGTGCAGCCGGTTCCGGCGCTGATTGGGTTCAAGACATTTTTCGGGATGCTGGCGGATCGGGTTTTTCCGGCCGCCTCTTTCATCCGCTCCCGGGAAGATTTCGACTATATCGAAGAGCCGGATATCTTTCATGAGATATTCGGACATACACCGTTGTTAAGTGATCCACGTTTTGCCGCGTTCAGCCACGCCATCGGGCTAGCCGGAAAGCAGGCAGATGACGCGGATTATGCCTGGTTGATCAGGCTCTACTGGTTTTCGATCGAGTTTGGCCTGCGCCGCCAGAACGGCCAGATCAAGGCGCTGGGTTCAGGGTTGGCGTCGTCGCCGACAGAACTGGTCTATGCCGTGACCAGCGACATACCCGATCGTGACCCGTTTGACGTTCTGACGATTCTGCGAACACCCTACCGGATCGATATGCATCAGATGGGGTATTTTGTTCTGGATGACCCTGAAGAGTTGTTTGAGGCCGCCGAACGGGACCTGCTGGCAGATGTTCGTCGTGCGCGCCGCCTCGGGCTGTTGCCGAACAAGTTTCCCGAAAAGGTAACCGCCGCCGAGTAGCAGGGGCTGCGTCTTTTCAAGCGTCAAGGTTTTTGTACATAAAGGTTGTGGGCTCGAATTTTTGTTCAAATGGGTTCCGGCAGTAATTCGGTATTTCCCCCGCGATCTGAAACCCGAGGCTTTGATAAAGCAGCCGCGAGGGATCGGTGCTGCGCGTATCAAGTACGAGCATCGTGCGCCCCACCTCTCGCGCCCGAAGAACAAGCGCGTTCATCAGGGATCGGCCTAACCCCCGCCGTCTGGCGTTGGGATGGACCAGAAGTTTCGCCACATCGGCGCGGTGGGGTTGGTTGGGCATTGCCGCCGGGATCAATTGAACGGTGCCTGTAATGCGGGGACCGTTATGCGAAACGAACAAGTCCAGCTTACCTGACCTGAGACCGGGCTGTACGTTTTGTTGCCAGTACGCACGCGCATCGTTCAGGGTAAACGGAAGTATGTAACCTATGCTGGCCCCATCATGAACACAGGCATGCAAGATTCCAGCCAGGTCATCCAGTGCCGTGTCAAAATCGTTCTCGGTCAGGCGCGTGATCATATAAGCACCAGCAGGTAACGTGCGCCACGCGACGCCCCTGTTTCAAACCGGGTCGGTCCCGACAGATGGTAGCGCAGGCAATCCCCGGCGTTCAGCGCGTGGGGAGTTCCATCAACCGTCAGAGTAAGCGCGCCGTCCATTAAGATCAGATGATGCTCTTGCCCCGATTTAGGTGGCACTTCGTAGGTAATGACCGTGTCCCGGGGCAGGTGGCATTCCAGAACCTCGGCGTTCAATCCATTTGCAAGTGGTGAAACAGCACGGCGGGTGAAGCCGGTTTCGGGGTCGCGCCACTCGGTCTGGCGTTCGAATGGAACCTTGGGGTCAAAGCTGTCTTCAACCATCATCAGCAGGCGTGAGATCGGCAGATCGTATACAGCGCACAGACGGCCTAGATTGTCGGCTGTTGGGCTGACATCCCCTTTTTCCATACGGGACAAGGTGGCGCGGCTGATCCTGCTGTGTTCGGCAAGGTAATCCAAAGACCAGCCACGCCCGCGGCGCAGTTCGCTCAGGCGATTGGCAAGGCGGTTTGACAGGGTGTCAGGCATTACATCTTCGTGAAAAAATTCTCATATATGAGAAAATATACAAATAAACATCACATATCAACGAAAAAGGATGCGGACAATCCGCATCCTTTTCAAGAAGTCAGCGCCAAGAAGGATTACTTCCAGCCAACTTCGTTAAAGATCTTCTGCGCTTCGGGGATGTTCTTTGCAACGTCTGAAAGGTTCACGTCGTCTGCCTTGAATTCACCCAACGCCTTGACCGACTCGGCCAGTTCGACATTTGGAACTGCCGGAAACTCGTCATTTCCCGCCGAGAAGTATTTCTGCGCCTGATCGCTGGCCAGATACTCAAGGAACAGGATCGCGTTTTCCTTGTTGGGTGCGTGCGCGGCGACCCCACCACCGGATAGATTCATATGCGCGCCATAGCTGTCCTGGTTCGGGAAGACCCAGCCGATCATATCGCGGTCTGCGGACAAGCCTTTGACGTCTGTGCGAATGGAGCGCGCGAAATAGTAGGTGTTCGAAACCGCGATGTCACACTCGCCCGAAACGATGCCGCGCAACTGGTCGGTGTCACCGCCCTGCGGGTCACGCGCCATGTTGGCGACTACACCCTCGGCCCAGGACTTGGCGGCCTCAGTGCCTTCATGTGTGATGATCGATGCCAGCAGGGTCTGGTTGTAGGTGTTGGTCGAAGACCGGATACAGACCATTCCCTTGTATTCCGGTTTGGCCAGATCAGCGTAGGTGGCCGGCGGGTTGGTCACGTTTTCCTTGTCGAAAAAGATGATCCGACCGCGTTGCGAGAAACCAAACCACTGATTGTCGCTGTCCTGCAGATTGGCTGGAATGCGTTCTTCCAGTGTAGCGCTGTCGATTGATTGCAGGACACCTGCATTCTTGGCCCGCGCCAGACGCGACGTGTCCACGGTCAGCATCACGTCGGCAGGTGAGTTCGCGCCTTCCGCTTCCATCCGGGCAATCAGTTCATCCGCTTTGCCTTCGATCCTGTTGATCTTGATGCCGGTTGCGTCTTCAAAGTCGGTATACAGCCGTTCGTCGGTGTCATAGTGGCGCGACGAATAGAGGTTCAGTTCGCCCTCGGCGGCGGCAGAGGTTGCGATCAGAGCCGACAGTGCGGCGGCCAGGCAGGTCGTGGATTTCAGCATTGTGTGCCTCAACAATTGAATTTCGGGTCGGTCATTAATCCGACTGATTTTCTCAATTATACGATTCTGGGCGGGATGCAAGTAAATCCGACTGATTTACTTGGTCAAAAGGTCGCTGTGACGTTCAATATGCGATGCTCTGAAGGCATACGAGGGGGGAAGGTTGGTGGTAACGTGGTCGAGGGACTTGGTCCAAGCGCTTCTAGCGGATATTTTGGCAAGACAGATTGTCCGAGAAAAAGAACATGCCGTCTTATTCACTTAAAGGAAGAACGTGAGATATGCCCGAAACACTGGCTGAAAAATTGGAGAAATCTAACCTTGGCCATTGGATGTCGCGCTTTGAAGGGTTCATGGTTTTTGTTGGCGTGGTTGGTCCTTTTGCCACACTGCCACAGCTCGTGAAGCTGTATTTGACGCATTCGCACCATGCCTCGGGACAATCCTTGTTGTCTTGGTCGCTATATACCGCCTTGTCCCTGCTTTGGTTTGCTTACGGCTTGGTTGTTGGAAAGCTTCCAATCTATGTCGGCAACGGGATTTCGATGGTTCTGAACTTTCTTATGGTCGTTGGCATTCTGATCCATGCAGGGATTACATTTTAGGCGCGGGTGGAACAAAAAAAACCGCACTCGAAGGTGCGGTTTCTTTAAGCAGTGATGTGCCGTTCTTAGCCCTGACGAGCTTTGAACTTGCGCTGCGTCTTGTTGATCACGTAGACGCGGCCTTTGCGACGCACAATCCGGCAGTCGCGGTGCCGGTTCTTGAGCGAGCGGAGCGAGTTCTTGACCTTCATGGTCTGTCTCCAATCTGCGGCGCCTTCATCAAGGACGTGGCCAGCGCCTGGGTTACTCGGGTGCCCCGGAAAACCGGAACAGTGAAACGATGGTGGGCGGTACAAGGATCGAACTTGTGACCCCTTCGATGTCAACGAAGTGCTCTACCGCTGAGCTAACCGCCCACTTTCCCTTTGCGTGCCTTGCCCCATAACGAAATGGGGCGCGGATCCCCGCGCCGGTAGCGGGGTCTATAAAAGGAGTCGCAAAAGGGTTCAAGGGGTTTGGAAGAACAATTTTTCCGGTCTATGTTGATTACGAACACGGAGGGATCATGCAAAGCGCAGCCTATGTATTGGATATGCCCGAAAACCGCACCTCGTGCGTGGTTTTTTCATCGCCACACAGCGGGCGGGAGTATCCTGAGGCATTTCTGAACCGGTCCGTGTTGAACCGGAGCGTGATTCGATCCTCAGAAGACGCCTTTGTTGATCAGTTGTTCGCGCCGGCTGCGGAAAACGGTGCCCCTTTGATCAAGGCGGCCATGCCACGCGCCTATCTGGATTTGAACCGCAGTCTGGATGAGCTTGACCCGGCCTTGATCAGCGGTGCCCGCAGGCACGGGCATAATCCAAGGGTCGCGTCAGGGCTGGGGGTGATTCCCCGCGTAGTTGCCAACGGTCGGGCAATCTATCGCGGCAAACTTACCATGGACGAAGCGCGGCTGCGCATCGACACCTATTGGCGCCCTTATCATGCGCGGTTGAAATCCCTGCTGGCCGAATCACACGAGATGTTCGGACAGGCAATTCTGGTGGACTGCCACTCGATGCCGCACGAGGCGGTGGCCATGGCGGGCACTGCGCGCGGAAGGCGGCCCGAGATCGTGCTGGGCGACCGGTTTGGCGCGTCCGCGTCGTCAGAGGTCGTCGATATCATTGAAGCCGCTTTCGCGGCAGCGGGTCTCAACGTGGCACGCAATGCGCCTTTTGCCGGAGCATATGTGACGCAAACCTATGGTCGTCCCGGTCGCCAGCAGCACGCTGTACAGATCGAGATCGATCGCGCTTTGTACATGGACGAAGAAAAAATCGCGCCCAATGCCAATTTCATGGCGTTCTCGAAGCTGCTCAGGCAGGTGGTTCGCGAGATTTCCAGCCTGGGTGCGAGCCCAGAGCGTCTGGCGGCGGAGTAGCTTCAGCGCAGCGCACGGCCCTTCATGATTGCTTCGGCCCCGAACCGCTGGCGAATCTCGTCCGTGGCCCGTTCGGCCTTGGATCTGCGGGCAGCATCCGGATCCAGCAAGTCGCCGGAAATATCCGCCTGATCAGCCGGGCAAAGGTCGGACAAACCACAGCCCAACAATCGATATGGCCCCTGATCGCCAACCTGATCGAACAGGCCCCGGGCCGTGCGGTAAATCCGGTCGGCAATCTGTGTCGCATCCCGCAAGGCTACGCGCCGCGTCAGGATCTTGTGATTGGCTTTCTTCAGTTTCAACGTGACAACCCGACCAGCCAGATCCTTTGCCTTGGCGCGGTCCGACACTTTCAAGGCCATCCGCCACAAATGACCGTCCAGAATATCAAGGCTCGACGTATCTTCGAAAAATGTCGTCTCGTTGCTGATGGATTTCATCGGCTCATGCGCCGATACGCGTCGCTTGTCCTGACCTCGGGCCAAGTGCCACAGGCGATATCCCATTGAGCCGAACCGCGCGGTCAGTGCCTCCTGATTCCAGCGCAGCAAATCACTGAAAGTTCTGATCCCGGCCTGGTCCAGCGCTTCCTGCGCAGCCGGGCCAATGCCCCAGATCAACCGTACGGGTTTGTCGTTCAGAAACTCTGCCGTTTCCACCTTGCCGATCACTGAAAACCCGCGCGGTTTGTCGAGGTCCGATGCGACCTTGGCCAGAAATTTGTTGTGACTTAACCCGATAGATCCGGTGACACCAATTTCTTCCTTCATGCGCTTGACCAGACGCGCCAGCATGACGGCAGGTGGCGCGCCGTGCAGACGTTCGGTTCCCGACAGGTCCATGAAGGCTTCGTCCAGCGAAAGCGGTTCGACCACGGGTGTCAACTCATCCATCATGGCGCGGATGTCGCGCGACACCTGGGCGTAGACGGACATGCGCGGCTTGATCACGACGGCTTCGGGGCAGAGTTGCAAGGCCTTGAACATGGGCATGGCCGACCGGACACCGCGAATACGGGCAACGTAGCAGGCGGTTGAAACAACGCCGCGCTTGCCGCCGCCAATGATGACCGGTTTGTCCGCCAGTTCCGGGTTGTCACGTTTTTCCACTGAGGCATAGAAGGCATCACAATCCATATGGGCAATCGACAGGTCAAACAGTTCCGTGTGTGTCTTTACCCGCGGACTGCCACAGGCAGTACAGCGTTGTTCGTTTGACAATGTGGTCAGGCAATCTCGGCAAAGACCGGGCATCTGCGTCCTCATGCGTTCCGCAGTTGGCTTGGAGGTTCTTTATATCACCTGTGATCCTGGATCAAAGGCCCTGCTGACATGGTATGATTTGGAAAGAAGACCCCCCGCACATCGCGGGGGGAAGTAACGAACCTCAGGAAGAAGCGGTTCGTTGGGGAGTATTTCCCCTTCAGAATCTCTGAAAATCCTTAGTTTCGATAGGATGAAGGTCGTGCGGAGAAAACTCGGGTTTTGAATGTGTGTTTTCTGGCACAGAGACGATTTGGCGCGGTTTTGTCAAAAAGTGACCTAAGGTCAACTTGTTGCGCGGAAAATCCAACGTAAAACACACCTGAAAGAACCGAGCGGTTTTAGCTGACCTTCAGAGAATTTAGTTCGGAAAGAACAGCCTCAGCAGCGGCTTTTGGGTCTTTTGCCTGATAAATCGGGCGGCCGACAACGATGTGATCTGCGCCTTCCTGAATGGCGCTTGCCGGGGTGGCTACACGTTTCTGGTCGCCAAGCGCTGCGCCAGCAGGGCGCACACCAGGGGTTACGATCAGGCGACCTTCAGCCTGAGGCAGAACGCGGATCAGGGCGGCTTCCTGCGGGCTGGCGATAACGCCATCAGCACCGGCTTCAAAGGCTTTGGCCGCGCGCTCAACGACCAAGTCCTGCACATCACCGGATCTCAGAAGGCTTGCGTCCAGATCGTCGCGGTTCAGCGAGGTCAGGATGGTCACGGCGAGGATCTTCAGGTCTTTACCCGCAGCACCTTCTTTGGCAGCGCGCACCACATGAGGGTCACCATGCACGGTCAGAAAATCCAGATCGAATTGCGCCAATCCCCGCACGGCATTTTCAACTGTGTTGCCAATGTCGAATAACTTCATATCCAGGAAGATGCGCTTGCCGTGATCCTGTTTCAGTTCGTTGGCCAATGCCAGCCCGCCACCGGTCAGCATACCCAGCCCGATCTTATAGAAAGAAACACTGTCCCCCAAACGTTCTGCCATGGCCAACCCTTGCAGAGCGTTGGGAACATCAAGGGCTACGATCAGGCGGTCATCAGACATGGGGGGCGCTCCTTTTTGGCAAACGTCTGCGTCCTAGCGGCTTCGGGCCGCTCTGTCCATCTGCTAAGCCGCGCAGGCAGCTTCAAATCGTGTTATCGTGCTCTGTATTGAAAACTCGAATTCAAAATAAGGGGCGACAAATGAAAAAGCTGGTTTTGTTGGGCGCGTTGATTGCACTGGCCGCATGTAATGAAACGCCGCCCGAGGAGACGGATACAGGGGCTGCACCTGTGCCGACCAATGACGATTTGCGTTTGGTTGGTGGTTACAGGTCCGAGGATGATTGGTGTCAACTTACTGGTGAAACGGCGTTTACCGGCAATTTCCTGGACCATACGGCAGATCTGGTTTCTTGCCCGACGGGAAGTGCGGCAGCCCAATCTTTGGTGAATGATCTGGGTGCCGTTCAGGTCGCCGAGACCGGTGGTTATTCAGTCTATACCATCCAGCGCGAATAGGTCGATTTCTGTGTTTTAGCCTCTTGAACCACCGAAGATATTTCCCAGATTGAATGTGAGGCTTCGACCGACATGTGCTGCCAGGCGGGCATGTCAAAACGGGGCGCTTGGAAAAGGAGAATATCATGGACTTGAACAAGTTCACCGAGCGGGCACGGGGATTCGTGCAGGCAGCGCAAACCATTGCGCTGCGCGAGGGGCACCAGAGGCTGGAGCCTACGCATATACTCAAAGCACTGATGGATGACGATCAGGGGTTGGCCAGCAACCTGATCACGCGCGCGGGTGGGGCCCCGAACCGCGTGGTTGAAGCGCTGGACACCGCGATGGGGAAAATCCCCAAGGTCAGCGGCGACGCGAGCCAGATCTACATGGACGGCCAGACCGCCAAAGTACTGGACGAGGCTGCAAAGTTGGCATCAAAGGCGGGCGACAGTTTCGTGCCGGTCGAACGCGTGTTGATGGCGCTGTGCATGGTGAAGTCCAAGGCCAAGGATGCATTGGACGCCGGAGCCGTATCAGCGCAAAAGCTGAATGAGGCGATCAACGACATTCGCAAGGGTCGCACCGCTGACAGCGCGTCGGCGGAAGAAGGCTATGACGCGCTCAAGAAGTACGCGCGTGATCTGACCGAGGCTGCAGCCGAAGGCAAAATTGATCCGATCATCGGTCGGGATGAGGAAATCCGCCGTTCGATGCAGGTTCTGTCGCGTCGCACCAAAAACAACCCGGTTCTGATTGGTGAGCCCGGCGTCGGTAAGACCGCGATCGCCGAAGGTATGGCCCTGCGTATCATCAACGGCGATGTGCCTGAATCGCTGAAGGACAAGAAGCTGCTGGCGCTCGACATGGGTGCTTTGATTGCTGGCGCGAAATACCGTGGCGAGTTCGAAGAACGCCTCAAGGCCGTTCTGACCGAGGTGACTGAAGCCGCGGGTGAGATCATCCTGTTCATCGACGAGATGCACACGCTGGTCGGTGCCGGGAAATCGGACGGTGCAATGGATGCGGCCAACCTGATCAAGCCTGCGCTTGCCCGGGGTGAACTGCATTGTATCGGTGCGACCACGCTGGATGAGTATCGCAAATACGTAGAAAAAGACGCTGCCCTTGCGCGCCGGTTCCAGCCTGTAATGGTACAGGAGCCGACAGTCGAAGATACGATCAGCATCCTGCGCGGCATCAAGGAAAAGTACGAACTGCACCACGGTGTGCGCATCTCGGATTCAGCGCTTGTTTCAGCGGCGACCCTGTCGCACCGCTATATCACTGACCGCTTTCTGCCCGACAAAGCCATCGACCTTGTCGACGAGGCCGCATCGCGTTTGCGGATGGAGGTCGACAGCAAGCCCGAAGAGCTTGATCAACTCGACCGGAACATCCTGCAGATGCAGATCGAGGAAGAGGCGCTGAAGCTTGAAGATGACGCGGCCTCGAAAGATCGTCTGGAAACCTTGCAAAAGGACCTGGCCGATTTGCAGGAACGATCCGCCGAGATGACAGCACAATGGCAGGCCGAACGCGACAAGCTGGCGGGGGCCCGTGACCTGAAGGAACAGCTCGACAAGGCGCGCGCTGATCTTGAGATCGCCAAGCGTGAAGGCAACCTCGCCAAAGCGGGGGAATTGTCCTATGGCGTCATCCCCGAGCTTGAAAAAAAGCTGACCGAGGCCGAGAACGCCGAAAGCAATGGTATGATGGCCGAGGAAACAGTGCGCCCTGAACAGATTGCTTCCGTCGTGGAGCGCTGGACCGGTATCCCGACCTCGAAAATGCTGGAAGGTGAGCGCGAGAAGCTGCTGCGGATGGAAGACGCTCTGCATTCCCGCGTGATCGGTCAGGATGCAGCGGTGACTGCTGTCGCCAACGCCGTGCGCCGTGCGCGTGCGGGTCTGAATGACGAAGGCCGCCCGCTGGGATCGTTCCTGTTCCTCGGGCCGACCGGCGTGGGTAAGACCGAGCTGACCAAGGCCGTGGCGAATTTCCTGTTCGATGACGACAATGCGATGGTGCGTATCGATATGTCCGAGTTCATGGAGAAACACGCGGTTGCCCGTCTGATCGGGGCTCCTCCGGGCTATGTCGGTTATGACGAAGGCGGTGTGCTGACCGAAGCCGTGCGGCGCAGGCCCTATCAGGTCGTGCTGTTTGACGAGGTTGAAAAGGCGCACCCGGATGTGTTCAACGTGCTGTTGCAGGTTCTGGATGATGGGGTTCTGACCGATGGTCAGGGCCGCACCGTGGACTTCAAGCAGACGCTGATCATCCTGACGTCGAACCTTGGGTCTCAGGCGCTCAGCCAGTTGCCCGATGGCGCGGACAGCGCGCAGGCACGCCGTGACGTGATGGATGCGGTGCGGGCACATTTCCGGCCCGAGTTCCTGAACCGTCTGGACGAAACGATCATCTTTGACCGCCTCAAGCGGGCCGATATGGATGGCATCGTCGATATCCAGATGGCGCGTCTGCAAAAGCGCCTGGCGGCCCGCAAGATCGAACTGGCCCTGGACGATGGTGCCAAGGAATGGCTGGCCAATGAAGGCTATGACCCTGTCTTCGGAGCCCGCCCGCTGAAACGCGTGATTCAGCGCGCCCTGCAGAACCCGCTGGCCGAAGCGCTGTTGGCCGGTGAGATCAAGGATGGTGAGGTTGTCCCGGTCACCGCCGGGGCTGATGGCTTGATCATCGGTGACCGGTTGGGGACGTCAGAACGGCCCCGCCCGGATGATGCAGTGGTGCATTGATTTAGGCACAAACGGAAGACCCGCCGCATTGGCGGGTCTTTTTTGTCTGCATCTACGCTCTTCGACGCGCCAAAATTCCCCGGCTTGTCCGGGATGGTGGGCCTGCGGGGAATGAGTACTCGCTTTCGCATTCAAAGCCAGCTTTGTGCAATAGTCCCAGAATTTCTTCTCTGCCGAATGTGCGATGGCGCCATTGCAGCCAGATGATTGCATTGCACCAATGCGGCTTTGACACCACCAGATACAAACGACCGCCAGGGCGCATCATATCGTGAATCTTCTCAAGTGCGCGCAACGGATCGGGGCAATGTTCGATGACATGCGCAGCCAGTGCCACATTAGCAGGTTCCAGAACGACAGACCCTAACAATCCCTGCACAAGTCTTGGCTCGACACCCCGCGCCTGTAACGCGCTTTGACCCTGTTTCAACATGGCTTGACTGGGTTCGAGAAGGGTTATTTCGACGGGTGACCCGTGAATAGCGACCCAGGCTTCTGCAAACGAGGCCGTCCCGGCACCGATATCAACAACCCGACTGTTATGCTCTGTCGCGAGCTGACTTGCTGACAGAAAACCAAGATACGCATCGTAATAACCAAGAGCACGCATCTTATCCCGCCATTTTGGTGCAGCGGTATCATAGCGCCGTGTGGTGTCAGACTTGGTCTTGCCCATTGGCTGGCTTGCTCTCAGTGCCTACCACTCATGGAATGCGCAGATGGAAACTGACCCACTGAAGAAAGCGGGCCAGTTTCCCCAAACGTCAGTTTCATCAGATCAGCGCAAGTATCCGCGCCGGACCTCCGGTGCCGCCTGCGTGTTTCGGTGCGCCAATAACAAGTGTTGCGCCTGACGCGGGTACCTGATCCAGATTGGCCAGGCATTCGATCCCGAACCGGCCGGATGGCAACCAGGCATAATGGGTGGCGAAATCCGCAGACATGCCGTGATCCAGTGACAAGGTGTCAACGGCAATAGACCGGGCTCCGGTTTCCTCCATCAGCATCTGCGCAGCTTCAACGTGAAAGCCCGGGTAATGCTGCGCTTCACCGTCGAAATTGCGGAACGCGTCCGTTGCCGTTTTGCCAGCCCACCCAGAGTGCATGGCGACACAAGCGCCGTCTGGTATATCGCCATTGGTGGCTATCCAGGCTTTCAGGTCATCAGGGGTTAAACGCGTATCGGCGTCTTCTGCTGCGCGGGCAGCGATATCGACCACGCAAAGTGGTGCGACCAGATCTGAAACCGGGATTTCATCGACCGAAGCCCCATCCGCAGAAAAGTGCAGCGGGGCATCTATATGCGTGCCCGTATGCTCATTGATTGACAAATTGAACAGATTGAATCCGTGCTCCGCGAAATTGAATGCCTGTTCGGCCGAGATACCCGGCTCTCCGCCCCAGGTCGGGAACTCCGGGCTGAGCGTGTGGGTCATGTCTTGGACACCGCCATGCCCCGCGGCCAGTGCGGCCGGTGCCATAGCCCCGGTTGCGGCAGCCGCAACACCCGATGCCGCCGCGGCTTTGAAGAACCCGCGCCGGGACAGCATCCTGTCTTTTACGGCGTTCATTACACAGATATCACACATTTTTCGTCCTCCCATTGCGGCCACGCGGCTGCAAAAACAGGCCCGCCACACTGTTGATCGCGTATGGTGCCTGTCTGACAGAGTGCAGTTTTGGACCCGCAGTTGTAAAGACTGCAGGCAGACAACCCGGCTGTTGCCCTCCGTTCAGAGCCAGCTCTGAGTGAATCGTATATCCCCAACGAAATGTTCGAGCACTGAGAGTTGGCTCAGGTCGTGACAACCGCTGAAAGCGGGCAGAGCGCGGCACAATCCGCCTGTCTGGGCCTGTCGCCACTCGGAACGTTACAATCACGTCGCTCAAACGTGACGCCTGTTTCCATGGGTCTGTGCTATCAGCACCCTAAGTCTGTAATGACAAACAAATACGACGGAGACCTAGATGGCGCATCGCTGGACCAATACATTAACACATGCCGACGTCACCCCACGGGCGTCCTTCCTGAACCGTCGGCAGGTCATGGCCGGGATGGCGGGTGTTGGTGTGGCGGCAATGGGCCAACCAGCTGCGGCGCAGGATGCGCTGGAGCCGAACACCTGGGATGAGATCACGAGTTACAACAATTATTATGAGTTCGGGACCGGAAAAGATGACCCGGCGAAATATGCGCATACGCTGGTGACCGAACCCTGGAGCGTAAAGATTGACGGTCTGGTCGATCGTCCTGGTGAGTATGATTTCAAGGACATCCTGTCCGAGATGACGATCGAAGAACGCATCTATCGCTTCCGTTGCGTTGAAGCCTGGTCGATGGTCGTACCATGGAACGGGTTCGAACTGGCCGATCTTCTGAAAATGGCGGGGGTGAAAGACGGCGCGAAATACGTAGCGTTCGAAACGGCCCACCGCCCGGATGAGATGCCGGGAACGCGCTATCCCATTCTGGAATGGCCCTATCGCGAGGGTTTGCGCCTGGACGAGGCGATGCATCCGCTGACGATCATGGCCACTGGTATCTATGACAAGCCGATTCCAAATCAGAACGGCGCGCCTTTGCGTCTGGTCGTACCGTGGAAATACGGGTTCAAATCGATCAAGTCGATTGTCCGGATCACGCTTGTTGAAGAAGAGCCGCCCACGAGTTGGAATATGGCCAATTCGCGAGAATACGGTTTTTATAGTAATGTAAACCCGAACGTTGATCATCCGCGCT
Source organism: Ruegeria sp. AE4 (assembly GCF_056542185.1). Lineage (NCBI taxonomy): Bacteria > Pseudomonadati > Pseudomonadota > Alphaproteobacteria > Rhodobacterales > Roseobacteraceae > Ruegeria > Ruegeria sp. AE4. The sequence continues at coordinate 139,884 of NZ_JBQFZK010000008.1, forward strand.
GGTCGCAAGCCTCCGAACGTGAAATCGGCGGCGGCCTGTTTGCCTCGCGCAAACCGACGCTGATGTTCAACGGTTATGAAGAAGAGGTCGCCAGCCTTTATGAAGGTATGGATTTGGCCAGGAACTACTAGAATCATGCAGGCCATCAATCAGACACTCCGGCGTATTCCGGTATGGGCCGTTTATCTGATGGGCGCGCTGCCCGCGCCCTGGCTGTTCTATCTTGGCCTGACTGGCGGTTTGGGAATCGAACCGATTGAGGCGCTGGAACACCGCTACGGCGAACTGGCTTTACAGTTGCTGATTGCCGGGCTGGCCATCACATCCTTGCGCCGATTTGTGGGCTTGAACCTGGTGAAGTTCCGTCGGGCCATTGGGGTGCTGACTTTTGTATATGTCAGCCTGCATCTCCTTGTCTGGCTGGTTCTGGACGTTCAGCTTCCCAGCCAGATTTGGGCGGATATCCTCAAGCGTCCTTATATTACCGTTGGAATTGGGGCGTTTCTTTTGCTGTTGCCTCTGACGGCAACATCCAACAACTGGTCGGTGCGCCGACTGGGGCCGCGTTGGCGCAGGCTGCATTGGCTGGTGTACCCGGCCGCTTTGCTGGGCGGCCTGCATTACGTGATGCTGGCAAAAGGGTTTCAGATCGAGCCGCTGATCTATTTGGCAGCTATAGTCATCCTTCTTGCCCTTAGGTTGCCGATTCCAAGCCTGTCACTCCAGTCCAACACAGCAGATTCTGCCTGACTCGGAAGCGAGTCTGTGAGTAACATTGTAAACAAGGCGATAAAGTGCGGAACCCCATCTGTGTTTTCGACGATTCCGGCGCGCTTCGGCCTGATTGTGAATGGTTAACATGTTGAAAATAAATAATTATTTTTGAAATCGGCATTTTCTTTTGTTTTCGTGCATTTTCCGCTTGCGGGTTTTGAGAGTAATACTTAGAACCCCCTTCACCGGCGCAACTGAGGTTGGCCTGACGGACTGGAAAGACGGTTGA
>NZ_JBQFZK010000009.1:0-139721 GCF_056542185.1 Ruegeria sp. AE4
CACTGGATATTCCAAGCTTCGCGCCGATCTCCTGGATCGGCTTCTTATTCGCTTCACGCGCAATTTCGATGTCGGATTTATAGCTCATTGGCCGGGGTCCTTGATTGAATACCGTGCAAAACCGACGTCTAACGTCGGCGCTACGCATTCCATACCCTTGTGTACAATCTGATTAGCCATGGATTCCGACATTCTGGCGTCGCGAAGCGTCGTCAGGTCACTTCATCGGGAACTAATCGGAAACCTGCATATTTTCAGGGCTCCAGGCAGGCTGGTCCGGAACAAAGAGCTTGAGGTGATCGCCCAGTTGAATGCGCCCGGGACGTTCGACCCAGCCCGTGACACCCCGGCGTCCGACGGCAGCAGGTTTAAACCCTGCACCATACCCCTGATGATCCGCTTCGATTTCGCGACCGGGCAATACGCAAGGTGCGTTTTCCATATCCACAGTGATCGTCAGCCCGTTGACCGCCTGAAGACGCGAGGACGGCGGAATGTGCGAGAAATCCGGAATACCTTTCAGCACTATGGATGCGCCCAGATAAGACGGGTCAAGCTGGTCCAGCCCCATGTTCTGCGCGATCTGCTGCAACTCTTCCAAGGACAGCACCGACAGTTGACGAACATTGCGGAATTCAGTGCCCTTGGGATAGAGGTTCGAGACCCGAACACAGGACGCACGGTTCAGACCTTCGTGCCGCTCGCCTTTCACGCCCTCAAACCCAAGATCCAGCAACTCAACGGGCTTGGCACGAAGCGATCCGCCGGCAGGAACAAGGCCCAGCCAAAGAACTTCGGCTGCAAATTCGGTTTCCCGCAAAAACGGCATACGCGCTTCCCTTCCCATTGGTGTCTGCCAGCGCATAATGCTCAGTAACGCTCTGATGGAAAGAGAAAAACCCGGGTCAGAGCCCGGGTTCTTGCTGGTTATGCTGTCGGTTCAGGTTCCATCCCACCCTCAGGTGGTGATTTCTTTGCCTTGGTCTTGGGGATGGCTGTCACGCTGGGCGCACTGCCCTCGTCCGACTTGTCGTTCCGGTCATCGCTATCGCCGGGCGACTCCCCGTTCATGACGCGTTTGATTTCGTCACCGGTCAGCGTTTCGTATTCCAGCAAACCTTGGGCCAGACGTTCCCATTCCTCGTTCTGATCGGTCAGAATCTTGTGCGCCTGTTCATAGCCTTGCTGGATCAGACGCTTTACCTCTTCTTCAATCAGTTCCTTGGTATGAGCCGATACCGAGAACCCGGCAGTATTGCCCTGATATCCCTCATGCGCCTCGGCATAGTCGATATTGCCGACCTTATCCGACATACCCCAGCGCATCACCATGGCGCGTGCCAGTTGGCTGGCCTGCATGATGTCCCCGGCAGGACCGTTCGACACGTGATCTTCGCCATACTTGATGACTTCGGCAGCTTTACCTGCCATGGTCATCGCCAGCTTTTGTTCGCACTCATCCCGGTGATAGTTCAGGCGATCCATTTCCGGCAGCGAAACCACCATACCCAGCGCACCCCCGCGCGGTATGATGGTCGCCTTGTAGACCGGATCGCACATGGGCAGAGACAGACCAACAACAGCATGACCCGCTTCGTGATAGGCAGTTTTTTCCTTCTGATCCTGCGTCAGCACCATCGAGCGGCGCTCGGCCCCCATCATCACCTTGTCCTTGGCGTTTTCAAAATCTTCCATGGTGACAAAGCGACGACCCACGCGTGCGGCCATCAACGCAGCCTCGTTCACGAGGTTGGCCAGATCCGCACCCGAGAAGCCGGGCGTACCGCGCGCGATGATGCGCAGATCGACATCGGGGCCCAGCGGCGTCTTGCGTGCGTGAACGCCCAGAATTTTCTCGCGGCCCTTGATGTCCGGGTTGCCGACTGTGACCTGACGGTCGAACCGGCCCGGTCGCAGCAGCGCAGGGTCCAGAACATCCTTGCGGTTTGTCGCCGCCAGAATGATTACACCTTCGTTGGCCTCAAACCCGTCCATTTCGACCAGCAACTGGTTGAGCGTTTGTTCCCGCTCGTCGTTGCCGCCACCATACCCGGCGCCGCGATGACGACCCACAGCGTCAATTTCATCGATAAACACGATACAGGGCGCGTTCTTTTTCGCCTGCTCGAACATGTCACGCACGCGGGACGCACCCACACCAACGAACATTTCGACAAAATCCGAACCCGAGATGGTGAAGAACGGCACGCCCGCCTCACCCGCAATGGCACGGGCCAGAAGCGTCTTACCGGTACCCGGAGGGCCAACCAGCAGCGCGCCCTTGGGGATCTTGCCACCAAGGCGGCTGAACTTCTGCGGGTTTCGCAGGAATTCGACAATCTCTTCCAGCTCTTCCTTGGCCTCGTCGATACCGGCAACATCGTCAAAGGTCACGCGGCCATGCTTTTCGGTCAGCATCTTGGCCTTGGACTTGCCAAAGCCCATCGCGCCACCTTTGCCGCCGCCTTGCATCCGATTCATGAAATAGACCCAGACACCGATCAGCAGCAGGAAAGGCAGCAGCGTGATCAGGAACGACTGAAAGCCTGATTGCTGTTGTTTTACGGCCTGAACGGGGATGTTTTCTTCGATCAGAAGCTTGGTCACTTCGGCGTCGCCGGGTTTGATCGTGACATAGCTGGCACCGCTTTGCAGGGTATAGCGAATCTGTTCACCATCCAGGGTCACGTTCTTGACTTCACCGCTTTGGACGGCACCGACAAAGTCGGAATAGGTTTTCTCGTTGCTCTGAAGCGTTCCGCCCGGTCCACTGAACAGATTGAACAGTGCAAGGATGAGCAGGAACAAAACGACCCAAAACGCGATATTGCGAGCGTTGCCCAAGGAAATTCTCCTAAAAGTTCCGGCAGGTGAGACGCTGCCAAGTTACCTCTTAAAATAGAGAGGATTGTCGTATGTTCAATGCGATAAAAAAGATGCGTGGAACTCGGGCCAATCTGACGCAAGCCTGGCATGCCAGCCATTCGCGAGACCCGCAAGCGGGGCGGCCAGCACCCTGTCCGCAATCCAAACCGCAGGCGTCGCCGTCAACGCTATCCTGGGACGCCCGGTTGCACGCCACTCGGGCACCTGTTGCAACCCCTCACCGCCCAAAGCGCGGATTTCTGCGCCCATTATTGCCGGTCCGCTGAGCCGCCATTTGCGATCCCACACAGCACTGGGCGCCGCGATCTGAGATTTCACGGCATTAAATTCCCTGCAAATCCAAACACTCCCGCCTTGTGGAACAATCAGACAACCGCCCACTGACCCCGATTGCCCATTCGCAACTGCATCCATTGCCTGATCCACTGCCGCCTGACGTGGAGGATAACCCGACCCGGCAATCCACGAGAGGATTCCCAGCAGGACACGACGCCGAATCTCAAGGGGCAACACGGCAAATCCGGCCCTGTTCACCCTCACGTCACTTTGATCCACCTGCGCCACGGACCCTGCGGATTCTTGCGCACAGAGGCCAAGTGCCGTGTGTGCCTGCGCCAGATTGTCCACCACGCGGGACAATGAAAGCGCATCAATTCCCAAAGGTTCCAGCCCACCCAAAGCTTCGCGCGCCTTGATCCGATCGAAACGGGCATCCTGATTCGAAGGATCGTCCACCCATGCTACGCCAGCCTCAGTCAGATAGGTGCGCAGCTGTTCACGGGTGATCCCCAGCATCGGACGCAGCAACGTCAGACCCCGCCGTTTCCGAATAGCCGACATGCCGGACAGGCCCGTGACCCCGGATGATCGGCCCAACCGCATCAGCAGTGTTTCCGCCTGATCATCTGCGGTGTGGCCCAGCGCAATGGCGTCGATTCCGCGGCCCTTCGCCCATTCGGATAACAAATCATATCGCGCCTGACGTGCCCGGTCCTGCAAGTTGCCGGTACCGTCCCATCCCGACCAACGCAGCGTATCATGAGACATCCCCAACGCAGCCGCCAGCCGGGATACGGTTTCGGCCTCGCACGCGGATTCGGGTCGCAAACCGTGGTCGACCGTGGCAACGAAAAGGGTGATGGCCTCATCTTGCGCCACCTGATGCAAAAGGTGCATCAAGGCGACAGAATCGCCGCCTCCCGAAACTGCAATCCCCAACTTGCGCGGAAGTGTTTCGGGTAGCCGGGCGCGCAGGTCTGCAAGTAGTTTGCCGGAGTGATGGTTCAAGTACATCCCAACGCGGTCATCTCCTGCGTGGCGCTCGAAAACTCTGGCGCAGAAGGAAAGCGTACTCCGACCTCATTAAGCGTGATGCAGGCCTGATCGGTCTGTCCCAAACGGCCAAGCGCCGCGCCCAGTTCGTACAGCGCCTCGGGTGCAAACGCGCCCTCGGAATCACCCGTGAAGCTGGCCAGAAATGCTCGGGCCGCTTCGCGTGTGTCGCCAATCCCTTCTAGGGCATGACCGCGTTTCAGGTTGGCTTCGGGCGCCAGCGGACTGCCGGGATAGCTTGTTTCAAACTGCGCAAACAACGTGGCAGCAGTCTGGAAATCGCCATCGGCCAACGCTTGCGAAGCAGCATCAAAATCAGCACGCTCACCTATGGCAAGTTCACCATTATCGGTCGCCGTTGGCGTTTCGATACTTGTTGGTCCGGTTATCACAGTGGCCGTGTCACCGCCCAATGTCGAGGTCTCACCCAACGTCGACAAATCGCCGCCTTCCAGTTCAACCAGCCGGAACTCAAGGTCACCGATACGGTTGGTGCCGTCAGTGACAATGTTCTGCACCCGCTGGTTCAATTGCTCGGTCTGGCGGGTCAGGCGCTGCAATTCGGCCTCGATGGCATCCACCCGTTCAAGAACCGAACTGCCGGACAGGTTTGGTGCGGGCGAACCCGTAGTAGAAAACTCGCGCTTCAAACGCTGGATTTCCACGTGCAGCACCGTCAGTTCCTGACGGATATCCGCAAGGGTCTGTTGATCCTGTGCCTGTGCAACACCAGCCGTCGCCACAACCGCCGCCAAAACCCATCCTGCAATGCGCATCATCTTACCCCAGAGTTGACCCGGTCAGAACCGTTACCGCACGACGGTTCTTGGAATAACATTCCTCGGTGCTGCAAATCTCGATCGGGCGTTCCTTGCCATAGCTCACGGTGTTCAGGCGGCTGCCCGCGACGCCCCGCGAAATCAGGTACTCACGCGCAGCGTTCGCCCGGCGTGCGCCCAGTGCAAGGTTGTATTCCCGCGTGCCCTGCTCATCAGCGTGACCTTCGATCGTTGCGACAAAATCCGGATTGGCCAGCAGCCAGTCCGCCTGCCCCTGCAACACTGTTTGCGCCTCGGGCGACAGCGTCGACTGGTCAACGGCAAACAGGACACGGTCCCCGACCGTTTGCTGGAAATACGCGGGTGAGCGTGGATCACTCGGTGATCCGGGGACAATGGATCCTACGCCACTGCCACTACCGCCACCCAAGGCAGAGGGGTCATTGTTTGTGCAGGCGGCGATCACACTCAGCGCGCCCAGCGCCAGAACTTTGCTCAATACGTTCATTTCAGGTGCCTCGTGTTATGTTTATTGCCGCCTGTCTACCACAGGGACGATTTGTTGTGAACTTTGCTGCGATCAATTCTGCAATGGACCCCAGGACGGATCGCTGCCGCCGTCCGGTGTACGTACCGGGCGCAGGTTCCTACCCGAGATATCCACCGAGTAAAGCGATGCCCTACCACTGGCCCCCTGCGTTTCGCGGGTAAACATAATGACCCGGCCATTGGGCGACCACGTGGGGCCTTCATCCAGGAAAGAGGCTGTCAGCAAACGTTCTTCTGACCCGTCGATGCGCATCACGCCGATATGGAACCGGCCCTGGTTCTGCTTGGTAAAGGCGATCAGGTCGCCGCGCGGTGACCAGACCGGGGTACCATAGCGGCCCGCGCCAAAGCTGATCCGCGTGGCCTCGCCCCCGTTTGCTACCATCACGTACAATTGCGGTGCGCCGGAGCGGTCGCTTTCAAAGACGATCCGGCTGCCATCAGGTGAATAGCTGGGGGCCGTTTCAATTGCAGGCGTGTTGGTCAGGCGCGTACTTTGCCCCGAGGCGATATCCATCTTCCACAGATCGGTATTGCCGCCCTGAATCAGCGAATAGACAATCGACCGGCCATCCGGCGAGAACCGTGGCGAAAAGCTCATCGTCCCGTCCTGCGTCTTCAGTTCCCGCGGTTTCGGGCGCCCGACTTCAGTCACGTATATGCGCGGGCTGCCGCTTTCATAACTTGTATAAAGCAGCCGGTCACCGGTGGGGGAGAAACGGGGCGCCAGAACGATTGCGGCGCTGTCAGTCATGTACTGCACATTCGCGCCATCGTAATCCATGATCGCCAAACGCTTCAGGCGCTGGTCCTTCGGCCCGCTTTCCGAAACAAAGGCAACGCGGCTGTCAAAATAACCGCCTTCACCTGTGATCCGGCTATAGACCTGATCGGCCACTTTATGCGCCATGCGCCGCCACCCGTCGGTGGTACCTGCTAGCTGAAGACCATTGCCCAGTTCCTGGCCCGAAAACACATCCCACACCCGGAACCGAACCGTCAGTTTCTGACCGGACACATTGACAGCGCCCGTGATCAGCGCGTCAGCGTTGATCGCCTTCCAATCCGCAAACTGAACCGGAGCTTCGAAGCTGCTGACTCGGCTGATGAACGCATCCGAGGAGATTTCGCGGAACAACCCGGTCCCGGTCAGGTCAGCCGCCACCACGCGCGATATATCCTGCGCGAACTGAGCTGCGGCCGGGCCGTCCGGCACAAAATTCGGAACGGCAAAGGGCAAGGGTTCGATAATCCCCTCATCCAGTTCCAGGCGCAAAGGCCCGTTCTGTGCATAAACCGGCGCAGACATCAGTGTCAGGCCGACAAAGAGGCTGGTCAGAAGCTTCATCATTTGATCCGCATCCTCTCGGGGTTAAATGTAATCTCAACATCCTGCCAATGTTCGTATTTGTCAGCAGGCAAATCATATCCTTTGGCCCCGCAGCGCAAAATAGCACGTCGCGCAGCCTCGTAGGCCTGTTTAACGGCTCCCGCCGAGCCACCAGAGCTGTCCAGCATCCGAACACTGCCACCGACGACCGTACCATCACGGTTCAGTGAAAACGCAACAACAACCACAGTGTTCAGCGCATCCGTGGACAAGGAACCCACATTCCAACATCCAGAGACAGCCAGTCGCATCGCGTCTTTCTCTCCGCTGGTCAGCGGTGGGCCAGAAGGTTCGGACCCGCTGCCCAAGGCTTCGGCCAGGGCGTCGTTGATTGCCGTTTCATCGGTTTGGTTCTCAGGTTCCGGGGTCGCCTCAGGCGTTTTGGCCACAGCGGGTTCCGGCGGCGGGCTTGGCCGGTTTGGGCGCACGCGCGGTCGCGGAGATGTCAGGGGCGACTGGTCCTTGGTTTCCTCGGCCTCGGTCACAATCTCAGGGGCTGCCTCTTGCGGCGCGGTCTGATCCTGCTGTTCCTGTTGAACCTCTGCGCCTTCATCCAGGGATACCGGAGGCGTTTCAAAATCATCAGGCTTTGCCTCGGGCGGTGGCGGAGCTATTGCCTCGGGCGCGACGCGGTCTGATGGGCGCGGCTGTGCCTCCGGACCGGGCGGCGCAGGCTGTGCAACAGGTTCGACCTGAGGTTCCGTCAGAACCGGAGGCTCGTCAGGAACCTCGGGTTCTGGCGGCGCTTCCACGATGATGGGCTCTGGCTCTGGTTCTGGTTCAGCCGGTGCAACAGGTTCAGGGCGGGGCTGTTCGTCAATCTTGGGTTCCGGCGGCTTGGTCACAGCCTCCGGCTCGGGCGGCTGCTGCAACGCGGTCGGCACTTCGGGGAGTTCCGGCGCATCCCGCTGGGCCGTCATGGCCGCGAATTGTTCAGCCGGGATCACAGAGACATCCTGCACAGCCATCGGCAACGGTTCGGACCGGAAGGTGCCGCCGAACATCGCCCATCCGATCAGGCTGACATGCGCAATCGCTGAAATCTTGGTGCCGGTATCCACCGTGCGACCTCACTCTCCACCTTCATCCAGCGTCGGCCCGCCGGTATCGGTCACAAGGCCAACGTTGGAAAACCCGCCCGCGTTCAGCGCACCCATGACCTGCATCACCTGTGCATAAGGGATTGCGCCATCGGCCCGCAGGAAAACCCGGTCGCTGCTCCGCTCTGCCGCAATGGCACGCAGCTTGCCAATCAACTCTTCGCGCAACACGTCGGTGGTCTGGATCTGCACGCGGCCGTCTGCGGTCAGGGTCACGGTCAAAGGCTCTTCGTTGTCGCCGGGCAGCGCACTGGCTGCGGTCTTGGGCAGATCGACCGGAACACCAACCGTCAGCAATGGCGCGGCCACCATGAAGATGATCAGCAACACCAGCATGACATCCACGAAAGGTGTCACATTGATCTCGGCCATCGGCTGCGCGCGACCGCGACGCCGACCACGCCTGCGCCCATTGCCGTTCGAAGATTGCTGGATCGCAGCGCCCATCGTCAGCTGTCCAACTGGCGCGACAGAATGGTTGCGAATTCATCCGCAAAGGCTTCATAGCCGCCAACGATCCGGTCACTATCGGCGCTGAGTTTGTTATAGAAAATCACCGCCGGGATCGCCGCCAAAAGGCCCAACCCTGTCGCCATCAACGCCTCGGCAATACCGGGGGCCACAACGGCAAGGTTGGTGTTTTGCTGTTCGGCAATCTCGATGAATGCATTCATGATGCCCCAAACGGTGCCAAACAGCCCGATAAACGGAGCCGTGGAGCCGACAGTTGCCAGAATGGGAAGACCTTTTTGCAGGGTTTCCGCCTCTTTCGCGATGGCGACATCCATCGACCGGTCGATCCGTGCGGTTGCCCCGGCAATCAGCCCGCCATCATTGCGATGCGACCTGCGCCACTCGATCATGCCTGACGCAAAGATCTTTTCCGAGCTGCCATCCGGCTGCGTTCCGATCTGCTCGAACAACTCATCCAACGGGTTGCCCGACCAGAAGCTTTCATCAAAAACCTGCGCCTCGCGTCGGGCCGCGCGATAGTTGATCAGCTTCTGAATGATGATCCCCCAGGACCAGATGGATGCGCCGGTAAGTACCAGCATCACCAGTTTGACGATAAAGGTCGCGCGGGCAAACAGCCCCCACATGGAGAAGTCGATCTCCTGCGCCAGCGCCAGCGTTTCAGCTTCCATGAACCTGCTCTTTGTTTTGCCTGATGGCCGTTCGTTTGGCCTTATTTTGCCAAACGCTATCTCAGTTGGTCATGAAAAGCCAACAGAACCACCCATGGTCCGCAAATTGTTACATCAATGCGCGAATCTCTGCCGGCAATCGGATCGGTTTGCCCGCTTTATTGATGCAAACGGCCGTGACAGATGCACGAAATATTTCGGTCTCACCGCGGCGAACAAGCTGCGCCATAGTCAGACGCACGCCCGAGATTTCGGTGACCTCGGTTTCGACGATCAATTCATCATCAAACCTTGCAGGCCCCAGATACTCGGCCTCGACCCGCCGCACGACCCAAACAATGCCCTCCTCCCGCATGGCGTTTTGGTCATTGCCCAGATTACGCACCCAGTCCGAGCGCGCGCGCTCGATATAGCGCAGGTAGTTCGCGTGATAGACAACCCCACCCATGTCGGTGTCTTCATAATACACGCGGATGGGGTAGGTGTGTTTCATTGCAACGCCTCCAGTCGGGCAAACAGCCTTAACGCATGCGAGGCATCCTGTGCCGCCCGTGGCAAAACCGGATCATAGGCCGCCCGGATCAAGGACGCGATGTCGGGACGCAGGATCGTGGCCTCACCTGCGATTGCCAGTGGAGATTGATTGCGAAATGCAGTGTCCGACCAGAGCAAGATGGTCTGCACGACCTGATTGAGCGCAAGGGTTTCCGCCGGAACCTTGGACAATTCCTTGTCCATGCGCAGAAACACAAACGCCGCGCGGACCGCGCCATCTTCTTCGAACCGGAAAATGCGGTACTGGTTTGCATCTGCCGCGACCAGACGCGCGACCAAAGGTTCCAGATCCGGGATCAATCGATCAAGGTCCGGTACCTCCAGCAGCTCCTGCCAGTCCCGGAAAAAGAAAACCATGCAATTCGCGCCAAGCTCAGGGTCCGTCTCGGCCATTTGGTGACCGGCCAGCGTGACAACGGCTTCGAAAGCCCCTTTTACGGTGGCCAGCGTCTCGTCTTCGACGCCGAAAACGATCGGAACAATAGGCCGCCCCCAGCGCGCAAACAGAAACTCGCCGCTTTCGCGTGTGAACAGCGCTTCAATTTCTTCCTGTGTCACCGCCAGCCCTTCATCTTTTCAAAAATACTCTCGCCGAAAGGCATAAAATCTAAGCGCGCTGGCTTCAACCGAACAGATCGCTTTGCCGCTTGGGCGCGGCCATCCCAAGATGCGTCCACGCCTTCTGCGCCAACATCCGCCCGCGCGGAGTACGCTGGATCAGCCCCTGTTGCAGCAAATAGGGCTCAATCACTTCCTCAAGCGAGTCGCGGCTTTCGGACAGCGCGGCAGACAGGGTTTCAATCCCCACCGGGCCACCTGCATAGTTTTCGGCAATCAGCTTCAGATACCGCCGGTCCGCACCATCAAGGCCCAGATTATCGACGCCCAGACGGGTCAAGGCACCATCGGCAAGGTCCCGTGTGATCCGCCCGTCCCCTTCGACAATCGCGAAATCCACAACACGCCTCAGCAATCGCCCGGCGATACGTGGCGTTCCGCGCGACCGGCGCGCGATTTCGCGCGCACCATCGTTATCCGCAGGCGCGCCCAGTTTTCGCGCGTTCCGAGTGACAATTTCGTGCAATTCATCAACCGTGTAGAACTGAAGCCGGGTCGGGATACCAAACCGGTCACGCAAGGGCGTTGTCAGCAGGCCCATCCGCGTGGTGGCCCCCACCAGTGTGAATGGCTGCAACTCGATCCGTACAGTGCGCGCAGCAGGGCCTTCGCCGATAACAAGATCCAGCTCGAAATCTTCCATCGCCGGGTACAGCACTTCTTCCACCGCCGGGTTGAGCCTGTGAATCTCGTCGATGAACAACACATCCCGCGATTCAAGATTGGTCAGGATCGCCGCCAGATCCCCCGCCTTGGCCAGAACCGGGCCAGAGGTCATGCGAAAGTTCACCCCCAGTTCACGCGCCATGATCTGTGCGAGGGTCGTCTTACCCAACCCCGGAGGTCCGTGAAACAAGGTGTGGTCCATCGCCTCGCCGCGTTGCCGGGCGGATTGAATAAAGATGCGCAAGTTGGCACGCGCCTCAGCCTGACCAATGAATTCATCCAGCCCCTGAGGACGCAAAGCGCGGTCATTGTCTTCCGGCAGGGGCTCCGGGCGCAGGGTGGGATCAGCGTCAACCATTCACTTACCCTTTCGGAGCCAGCAGCCTGAGGGCCGCGCGGATCAGATCAGCCTCGTCAGCATCCGGCTGGCTTGCAGCCGCTTCAGCCACGGCACCTGCCGCCTCGGACGGCCCATATCCAAGATTGGCCAGCGCCGACAACGCCCCGGCAGACGCGGCCGCGGCACCCGATGGCGGTTTCGGAACACGTCTCGGCGCGGGTGTAGAGTCATTCGGTTCAACAACCTCAAGTTCCGGCCCGTCCATCGCCTGAGCAATCGTGCCGCCCATGGCCATCACTCCGGGTGCCTTGTCCTTGAGGTCCAACACGATCCGTTGGGCGGTTTTTGGCCCGACGCCCTTGGCCGCCTTGACCGCACCCCAGTCCCCCAGGGCAATTGCGCGGCTGACACCGTCGGGCCCCAATGCACTCAGGATCGCCAGCGACACCTTCGCGCCGACCCCCTGAACCGAGCACAGCAGGCGATGCCACTCTTTCTCGACAAGCGACAGAAACCCGTAAAGCTGCATAAGGTCTTCGCGGACGACCATGTCAGTGTAGATCGAGATCGCCTCACCCGCCCCCGGCAATGCCGCCAAGGTCCGGTCGGAACAATAGACAAGATAGCCGACGCCCCGAACATCGATCAGCACATGATCCACCGCGCGGTAATCCAGCCGCCCTGTCAGTTTGCCGATCATGCCCGCACCTCTTTCACACGCGCCTGTTGCGTTTTCCCGTAATAGGCATGGCAGATCGCAATCGCCAGTGCATCCGCCGCGTCGGCCCCTTTCGGCAAACAGCCCGGCAATTGCAGTTTGACCATATGCAAAACCTGCTCTTTCTCGGCATGACCCACGCCCACCACGGTCTTTTTCACCCGGTTGGGTGCATATTCCCCCACCGGCAAACCGGCCTGTGCCAGCGTCAGCAAAGCCACGCCACGCGCCTGCCCCAATTTGAGGGTTCCGGCCCCATCCTTGTTCACGAATGTCTGTTCGATGGCAGCCTGGTCGGGTCTGTGATCCGCAATCACTTCGACAATCTGATTGTGCAGCGACAGCAGCCGCTCGCCCAGATCGTCCCCATCCGATTTGCACAACCCGTTGGCCACATGGCTCAGGCGGCTGCCATTTGATTCGATGACGCCCCATCCCAGGGTTCTAAGCCCCGGATCGATGCCCAGAATTCGCATATTTTGCCTCGGCCTGCTCGGGTTGTGTGATCTTTTTTCAACGCCTAGCACGAAGCGTGAACATTTTCCAAGCGAATTGACCCTAGGGCTGAAAACGACACGCGTGTCTCAGGCGCGACTTCGGGCGCGTTTTGCGACCCAGTGAAGTCTGAATTCGACACTTTCCCAAAGGCTTTTTCACCAATTGTTAAAGGGGATTACAGCTTCGTGAAGCCTTGCAGAAAACGCATAGGACACATGCAAAAACTGAACTTGTGCGAACGAAATGACAGCACTAGATGCCCCGCAGATCGCAGAAATGCAATGTGAACACTAACCAGAAGGAAACAGGATATGGCTGCACTGGACACAACCCGCGTCGCTACCACTGGCTCGTTCGGCCTTGTTGGCCGTATCGGCGCATTTTTCGTATCGGCCGTTAACGCCGCAGTTGAATGGAATGACGCCCGCGTAACCCGCAACGCGCTGACCGGTCTGACCGACCGCGAACTGGACGATATCGGCCTGTGCCGTGGTGACATCGACTCCATCGCCGAAGGTCGCCGCTAAGAACCGGCCACTATACTTATTTGCCCCTTCCTCCTCCCTTGAGGGGCACACAAAAACACCGCGCACCATAAGGGTACGCGGTGTTTTTTTTAATCCGAGGGAGCGGATTAGTAGAAAACTTTGTTCAGCTGAGCGGCGAGGGCTTGCGACACAGGGTCGATTTGCATCACCCAGGCACCGGCTTTTTCGACCGGCGTACCTTCGTTCAGACTGTCGATCCGATATTGATAGCCGGTCGGGCCAAGGTGGGACAAAAGAAATGCTTTGAAGGCGAAGAAACCCACAAGCGTAAGCAGCAGCACCTTTGCTGGCACCGCCGAACTCACCCGCTGCGGCCTCATCACCACCAGGCCATCCTTGCGCATCGTCGCGCGATAGCCACGGCTCATCTTTTGGTGTTTCTTGTTCAGGCGACTTACGCGCTGATTGAACTCCAGTTGTTTACCCGTCATGGCAGCCTCCAAAAACCGCCCCCCTCGACTTCATTCAGAAAACGGTAAAAAGAGATTGCGACAAAAACGTGGCAAAAACCTATAAAACTCCTGCAAATGGCCTAATTCGCGCCCTGTTTGGTTAAAATTAGGGTCGTCCACTCACCAATCTCGGCCCGATAGGTCTGATTGAACCCGTTTTGTGAATAAACGGAAACCACGTCATCGGCCTGTTCGTTAAGGATTCCCGACAGGATCGCGTGCCCACCTGGGCGGAGATTCGCTGCCATTTCGGGTGATAAAGCTACCAAAGGCCCTTTGAGGATATTGGCAAAAATCAGATCGTAGGGTGCGTGCGCCTTGAGGTCGGGATGATCGAAACCTGCGGATTCAACACACTGAACCGCGCCGGACATACCGTTTGCCTTCAGGTTGGCTTCGGCCACTTCAACGGCCACCTCGTCGATATCGCTGGCAATGAAATCGCCATCCCATACCCGAGCTGCCGCCATGGCCAGAACGGCCGTGCCGCAACCGATATCCGCTACTTTCGAGGCACTGAACCCTTCATCCAACAACCGGTCCAGAGCTTTCAAACATCCCAGCGTGGTACCGTGATGTCCGGTACCAAAGGCCATTGCCGCCTCGATCAGCAGTGGAATGCGACCGTCGGGCAGCTTGTCGGCATCGTGGCTGCCATAGACAAAAAAGCGGCCCGCCTCAACCGGGGCAAGCTCTCGCCGCACATGGGCCACCCAATCGGTTTCAGGCACTTCCGACACAACAAAAGGTTTGGCTTCAAAAGCAACTGCCAGAACGGCCAATGCGGTCTCGTCAGGGGCTTCGGTAAAGTACCCGCCCACTTCCCACAGGCCCGAACCGTCTTCGACCTCGAACACACCGACGCCGGTTGGTTCGGGCTCCAGACGCTCCATCGCTTCGCCCAGACCTTCGGCGGCTTTCTTACCTGTCAGCGTGGTCAGCGCAGTGAATGTGGGCATCCGGAACTCCTGTGTCAGTTGGCACTGCGCGTAGGACGGTGCGCCGCCGACGTCAAGCTTTGCGGCCTATTCCGCCGGGGCTGGCGCGTATTTGCTCAGGACGGTCTCATTGCCCGGTTCGGGGTGGCGCGGAACCAGCAGGGACAGCAGCAGAGAAACGACCGCCATCGCCGCCGCAAGGCCAAACACGGCACCTGGCGACACGACCCAGAGCAAACCAAGCAACGCGGGCAAGAATACAGCGGCGATATGGTTGATCGTGAACGCGACTGCGGCAGTTGGCGCAATATCCGCCGGATCGGCGATTTTCTGAAAATAGGTTTTAAGTGCAAGCGCCAGCGCGAACAGAACATGGTCGATGACATAGAGTGTCGCCGCCAACAGCACGCCCCAGCCAAACCAGTAGATGCCACCATAGGCTGCGAACACGATTGCCAGACCGGTATATTCAAAGATCAACGTGCGCCGTTCGCCAAACCTGGCCACTGCTTTACCCAGCAACGGAGCAACCATCATGTTGATCATCAGGTTGATCAGATACAGGCTGGTCAGCTCATGCACTTCAAAGCCGAACTTCTCAACCATCATGAACCCGGCAAAGACGACAAAGATCTGTCGCCGCGCGCCCGCCATGAATTGAAGAGCGTAATACAGCCAGTATCGACGGCGCAGGATCAGTTTCTTGGTTTGCGGCGTGGGGGCATCGAATTGTGGGAAGGCGAACAGGCAAAACAGGGCCAGCAAAGCTGTTGCACCGCCAGCGGCCATGAAGACAAAGTTGTAGGACAGATCGAACCGCTCCCAGGTCAGAACGATCAGCCCGTACACCACCATCGTTGCTGCCGAGCCCATAGCGACCAGCCACCCCAATACCTGCGGTGCGCTATCCTTGGGAAGCCATTGCAGCTGAAGCGACTGGTTCACAGTCTCATAGTAGTGAAACCCGATTGAACTGAACAAGGTCACGAACAACAATCCGCCAAGGCTTGGGAACCACGCCGTCAAAGCCGTTGCGACCCCAAGCATCATCAGCGAGATCATGGCCAGCACCTGCTCGCGAATGAAAATGATGACGGCAATCACGCCGACCGCCAGAAAGCCCGGAATCTCGCGCACCGTGTGCAGCAGGCCGATATCGGCCCCGTCGAAATTCGCTGCCTCAATGACGAAGTTGTTCAACAGCGCGCTCCACGCGTTGAACGCGATGGGCATGGTCAAGGCCATCACGAACAGAAGCGTGACAGGACGACGCCAGAACGGAAGGCTCTGCGCCTCGGCAAGGGGCATGGGTTTCAGCATGAGAATCCTCTACGCCCATTTCCCGACTTTGGCGAGGGGGAAGCGACCAGCGCACAATGGCCCTGCGTTAATGCAATAGTCAGTAAAAGCTTTGTGGATCGATATCGACGGTCAGGCGGATATCGCCTTTCAGGCGCAGCGGGGCGATCCAACGAGCGATGGCGTCCTGGATTGGTGCGCCCTTGGGGGCCTTGACCAGCAGGCGGACACGGTGACGTCCGCGTATACGCGCAATGGGTGCAGGCGCAGGGCCAAAGACCTGAGCACCGATCGCGCGCAGGGGCGCATCGTTGCGGGCCATTGCATTGCCGATATCGAAAACCGGTCCAACCTCGGGGCCCGACAACACGATCCCGGCCATGCGACCATAGGGCGGCACGCCTGCCGCCTGCCGACCCGCTGCCTCGGCTTTCCAGAACCCTTCCTCATCACCCGAGAGGATGGCCCGGATCACCGGGTGTTCCGGTTGAAATGTCTGCAAAAGCGCCTGCCCCGGCTTGTCAGCCCGTCCCGCACGCCCAGCCACTTGCCGCATCAATTGAAACGTACGCTCAGCCGCGCGCAGGTCCGCACCGTGAAGGGAAAGATCAGCGTCGATCACACCAACCAATGTCAATTTGGGAAAGTTGTGCCCTTTGGCGACCAATTGCGTGCCGATGATAATGTCGGCATCCCCGGCGGCGATCTCTTCAATCTTGGCTTTCAATGCCCGGGCTGAACCAAAAAGATCAGAACTTAGCATGGCAATTTTGGCCTCGGGGAAAGTCACCTCGGCCTCTTCGGCCAAACGCTCAATGCCCGGCCCCACCGGAGCCAGCTTGCCCTCGACCCCGCAGGAAGGACAGATCTCGGGCATCGGCTTGGTCTCGCCGCATTGGTGGCACATCAGGCGCTTCAGGAATCTGTGTTCGACCATGCGCGCGTCGCAATGGTCACAAGCGATCTGTTCCCCGCAGGCGCGGCACAGGGTTACAGGAGCATATCCCCGACGATTGATGAACAAAAGCGACTGCTCGCCTTTCTCGATCCGCTGCTGCACCGCTTGCCGCAAAGTCGGAGATATCCACGTTCCGGCCTGCATCTGTTCGGCCCGCATGTCGATGGGCTTCATCTCGGGCAACACTGCCGCGCCGAAGCGCGAAGTCAGGTCGATCCGATCATATTTACCTGCCTCAGCATTTGCCCAGCTTTCCAGCGAGGGGGTTGCGCTTGCCAGAATCACCCGCGCGCCGCAGATGGCCGACCGCAGGACCGCCATGTCGCGCGCGCTGTAATGCACCCCGTCTTCCTGCTTGTACGAGGTGTCGTGTTCCTCGTCGACCACGACCAGCCCCAGATCGCGATATGGCAGAAACAGGGCTGACCGCGCGCCAACAACCAGTTGAGCTTCCCCCTGCCCGACCATCCGCCAGACTCGCCTGCGTTCAGTCATGGTCGCGCCCGAATGCCACTCGGCAGGGCGCGCGCCAAACCGCGCCTCAACCCGTGTCAGGAATTCTGCGGTCAGCGCAATTTCAGGCAAAAGGACAAGCGCCTGCCGCCCCATGCGCAGCGCTTCGGCCACGGCCTCCAGATAGACTTCTGTCTTGCCGGAACCCGTCACGCCTTTCAGCAGCGTCGTGCCGTAATTCCCCGTCCGTTGCCCGGCGCGAAGCTGCGCAACCGCACTTGCCTGATCTTCGGTCAGGTCCTTTCCCGGCAAATCGGGATCAAGATGCGGATACGGCAGGTCGCGCGGGCTGTCTTCTTCACGAACCGCGCCTTGCTTGACCAAGCCTTTGACAACGGACGAAGTTACCCCTGCCTGTTCCGCCAGTTCCTTTAACGTGAATGCCAACCCGCCATAGTCGCGCAACACGTCAAGTACACGGGTTCTGGCGTCGGTCATCCGGTCTGGCAGGGTGGCTCCCAAACGATAGATCTTGCGCATGGACGGCGGGTCACCCAGCCCCGGCGCGCGGGTCGCCAGCCGCAGCATCGCGGGCATCGGTGTCAGGGTATAGTCGGCAACCTTGCCGAGGAATGCCCGCATTTCCTCGCGCATCGGTGCAACTTCCAGCAGACGGATCACCGATCGCGCCTTGTTCAGATCGAAACCGCCCTGCCCCGGCCCCCAGACCACGCCCAACACCTTGCGCGGACCAAGTGGCACCTCGACAAACGCACCCAGAAAGCATCCTCCTTCCGGCGCTTTGTAATCCAACGTCCGGTCAAGCGGTTGCGTTGTCAGCACCGCAATCAGCTCTCCCTCGTCGAAAAATCCGTTAGCGCTCACAGCATATCCTTTGCAGGGGGTTCCAGCATGGCTCTCTTTGAGGTAAAGCCATCCGCGACCAAGGCCAACCCATCAAAGGACTGCCCTCATGAAATTCTTCGTAGACACTGCCGAGATCGACGCCATTGCTGAACTGAACGATCTGGGCATGGTGGACGGCGTGACCACCAACCCCTCGCTGATCCTGAAATCGGGCCGCGACATTCTGGAAGTGACAAAAGAGATCTGCGATCTGGTCGACGGTCCCGTTTCCGCCGAAGTTGTCGCCACCGAAGCTGACGACATGATCGCCGAGGGCCGCAAGCTGGCCAAGATTGCCCCGAATATCGCCGTGAAGGTTCCGCTGACATGGGCCGGTCTGAAAACCTGCAAGACGCTCAGCGACGAAGGACAGATGGTCAACGTCACCCTGTGTTTTTCGACCAATCAGGCGATTCTGGCTGCAAAAGCGGGTGCGACCTTCATTTCGCCCTTCATCGGCCGTCTGGACGATATCAACCTGGATGGCATGGATCTGATCGCCGACATCCGTCAGGTCTATGACAATTACGGGTTCGAAACCGAAATTCTGGCCGCTTCGATCCGCACCGTGAACCACGTCACCGAAAGTGCCCGCATTGGTGCCGATGTCATCACCGCGCCGCCAACCGTGATCAAGAAACTGGCCGATCACCCGCTGACCGACAAAGGTCTGGAAACCTTTCTGGCCGATTGGGCCAAAACCGGTCAGAAAATCCTCTGATCTGGTTTGCGACCGCGCGGCGCCGTCCGGCGCCGCGCCCGGCCCAACAGCCCAAAGCCTGATCTGCGATCAGGCGTGGCAGGCGGGAGCCTATCCGCCACAGCATCCGGGGAAATCCACTCTTGCGTGCATTTTTCCCAAGGCAAATCCGGTTCGGCATGTTATAAGCCGCCCAACAAAAAAAGACCGGACAGGACATGAGCAGCAATCCCAAACTCGAGGATAATCTCCGCGCGGCAATTCTGGCCGAGCCCGACGTCGTTCTGGACGACAAGGACCTGATGCAAGCCCTTGTGGCCGCGAACGAACGCGCCCGGGGTGATAATGTGATCGATCTGCGCGGCATTGCCATGCAGCGGCTTGAGGCGCGGCTGGACCGGCTGGAAGATACCCACCGCTCGGTCATCGCGGCGGCCTATGAAAACCTTGCAGGCACCAATCAGGTTCACCGCGCGATTTTGCGCCTGCTGGAACCGGTCGAATTCGAGGATTTCCTGCGCGCCCTTGGAACCGATGTCGCAAATATCCTGCGGGTTGACCACATCACGCTGGTTCTGGAAACCACCGTGGTTCAGAACGATCCTGCCGTCGACAGGCTTGGAGGCGTTCTGACGATCGCAGAGCCCGGCTTTATCAATCAATACCTGACCAATGGGCGCGGCGGCCCTGTCCGCGACGTGACCTTGCGCGAAACTCATCAGCCGAACCGACGTGTTTTCGGCGCGCTGGCGGATCAGTTGCGCTCAGAAGCCTGCCTGAAACTGGACCTCGGTCCGGGTCGCCTGCCGGGCATGATCGTCATGGGGGCCCGCGATCCGCGGCATTTCACACCGCAACTCGGCACCGATCTTCTCACCTTCTTTTCCGGCGTATTCGAACGCTCGATGCGCCACTGGCTGTCGTGAACCTGATCTCACCCGCTTGCCGCGACGCGCTCCAGCACTGGCTGGACACTCTGGGCGCGCTGGCGGGGCGGTCGCAAAACACGCAAACCGCCTATCGCGGCGATGTCATCGAGTTTCTGTCTTTCATGACCCTTCATCACGGGGAACGGCAGGGGCTGAAGGCGCTGGAACGGATCACCGTGTCGGATATGCGCGCCTGGATGGCGGATCAGCGCAGCGGGGATATCAGCGCGCGATCCCTTGCGCGCAAACTGTCCGCCGTCAAAAGCTTCTATCGTTGGCTGGCCGAGCGAGAGGGATTTGAACCCACCGCCGTTTTGTCGACCCGCGCGCCCAAATTCACCAAGAAACTGCCCCGCCCTCTGGCCGAAGACGCCGCGCGCGCCATGATTGACACGGTCGAGCTGCAATCTGTGTCCGACTGGGTTGCGGCCCGCGATGTTGCGGTTGTCACGTTGCTTTATGGATGTGGTCTGCGGATATCCGAGGCCTTATCCCTGACCGGTGCAGACGCGCCCCTGCCCGAGACGTTGCGCATTGTCGGGAAGGGCGACAAGGAACGGATCGTTCCGGTTCTTCCAGCTGCCCGAGACGCGGTTGACCGATATCTTCAGCTTTGCCCCCACCCGCAAGCGAAGGACGCAGCCTTGTTCCGGGGCGCTCGTGGCGGCCCGCTGAACCCGCGCGCGATTCAAGGCGTCATGGCCAAGGCACGGATGCAACTGGGGCTACCTTCAACCGCCACACCTCATGCCATGAGACACAGCTTTGCCACCCATCTGTTGTCCGCAGGAGGAGATCTGCGGGCCATTCAGGAACTGTTGGGGCACGCCTCATTGTCAACCACACAGACCTATACCGCCGTGGATACTGCACGGCTTATGGAAGTCTACAACCGTGCGCATCCAAAGGCGTGACTGACACATTGAACAGTAACCTCGGGCTTTTGGTTTGCATCTCTGGCGTGCATCGGTCATGACCCTAGCATGACACTCAGATTCAAAGCTCTTGCCGTACATCTCTTCACTGCCACTGGTGCTGTTTTCGCAATGCTGGCCATGCTGGCCGCCGTGGAAGAGAAATGGAGCCTCATGTACCTTTGGCTGGTTGTATCCTTCATTGTCGATGGCATCGACGGCCCGTTGGCGCGGCACTATCACGTCAAGAAAAACGCACCCGAGTTTGACGGCGTCTTGCTGGATCTGATCATCGATTATCTGACCTATGTGTTCATCCCAGCCTTTGCGCTGTTCAAATCCGGATTGATGGATGGATGGACCGGCTGGTTCGCAATCATCGTCATCACCTTTGCCAGCGCGATGTATTTCGCGGACACCCGGATGAAAACAAAGGACAATTCCTTTTCCGGCTTTCCCGGATGCTGGAACATGTTCGTTGTCGTGATCTTCGCACTGGAGCCCAATTTCTGGATCATCCTGCTGCTGGTCACGCTGCTGTCGCTTGCGATGTTTCTACCTTTGAAATTCGTTCACCCCGTGCGCACCGAGCGTTGGCGCAGTCTGACCTTGCCGGTCGCCCTTGCCTGGACGTTCTTTGCGGGCTGGGCCGCATGGGTCGATTTTCATCCCGAAAGCTGGGCCCACTGGGGTCTGGTCATCGCCAGCCTGTACCTGACATTTGCGGGTATCGCACAACAGGTTGTTCCGCAGCGCCGTACCTGACACGAGCGCTGCCGGACCGGATTTAAAGAACGTCCTGAACCTCAAATTCAGTACCGTTATGGGTAAAGACGTCGCCCGCTTTCAGACCGGCCATGGCTAGGTAGATCGGGCTTTGTGTCGAGATCCCCATATATGTATCTCCACCCACCTCGAACCGGGTCGTCGAAACGCAGACGACAAAGCTGCGGTTGTTGAACTTGATCACCGATCCCGGCCTGACTGTATCTGTCAGACCAAAATCGGTATTCTCGATCACATCGATTTTGGCATGATGCGCATGAACAGGCGCGTCAAATGCAGCTGCCAGATCGGCATTTTCGCGCGATGCGGCTATGTCATCCTTGTCGTGGCCTTCCCGGTCATCCAGTTGGGCATCCTTCAGAAATGCATCGTAATGGGCCTGCGCCGTTGCAAGCTCCTCTGCCTCAAGCGACATCAACCGGTCGATAATGGCCTTCTTCTGGGCTGCGCGATCTTTTTCGGTGCTCATTCAATGCGATCCTTCAAATTCAGCAACTGATATAAGTTGTGCTTCCCAGAACCGGATTGCAACCGAATTTCGAGGCTTAGATCAAAAGACCCGCCGCCCGTTCATGCCGTAGCAGTGCAACCTTTGTCTCGACCCCGCCGCACCCGGAAAACCCGCCCAGCCCATTGGCAGCCAGCACCCGGTGGCAGGGAATAATAACGGGAATCGGGTTTGCCCCACAGGCCTGACCGACCGGTTGCGCCGGTTGTCCCAGCGCCTTGGCGATATCCCCGTAGGTGCGCGTTTCCCCAAGAGGAATGGCATACATAAGATCACAGACCCGCCTTTGAAACTGCGATCCATGGATGCGGTAGGGCAGATCGAAGCGGTCAAGCCGTCCAGCGTCATAGGCCATCAACTGCGCCGCCGCCTCGCGCAGCAGAGCTGTTGGTTCGCCGTCGTCCTGACCGTCCCAGACCAGCCGCGTGAGGGCACCATCCGTTTCCTCGATCCCAAGTCTTCCGAACTGAGTATCAACTGCAATCATCGCCATGGGCTGACGGTTTCAGATCAATCCTCCAAGTTCAAGTGGCGAAACCGTGGGGCTGCGCGACGCGCGGATTTTGCGAATTGCGGCAATCATGTTAGCCTAGCCGCATTGTCAAAAAGAGATTTGGAGCATGAGATGGGTCGTCATTTGATCCTGACGGTTCACGGAATTGGCGAACAAATACCCGGTGAGACCGTCGATCAGGTCGTCGGGGCCGCGACAACCTGGCTGGATGGCAATCCCGAACCCCCGATTGAGGTTCAGCGTGGGATGATCGAGCTGGCCGAAACAACCTTCGACGGCACCCCCCGAAGCGCGAAACTGTTCCCGGTCAACCTGCGCAAGGTGACGAAACCGTCAGCACCGCAGGACGAGGCCATGTTTGCCGAGGTTTTCTGGGCCGACCGCTCACCCGCCCCGAAAGGAGCCATTAAGACAGCATTGGACCTGATCTGGGTTGTTCTGGCGCTGGGTTATCTGGCCATGGACAATGCCGAACAAACGCATAGCCGCGCGGACGTGGCGACGGATCAACCCAACGGCAGGAACACTTTTCCCGCGCGGCTGGTTCACCTTTTTACTTGGGTTTTCTTCGGCGCAGTTGCGACCCTGAATGCCTATCTTCTGATCGGTGCCATAGCCGTTATGGTTGATCGCGTTCCCGGGATCTTCTTTCAAAGCACGATCCTGCTGTTCTGGCTCTTGTTCACGCTTTATGCCGGAGGGGCCGCATACGGACTAAGGCGCAGCTTTGCAGCTCCGACTTATCTAAGACGCGTATTCTGGCGCGGCATTTTCGGGATGGGGTTTTTGCTGCTGATCTGCCTGATCATTGGTCCGCTTGGTCTGGAAATCCGAGCCTGCACACCCTTGCCGGACAGCCCGGTTTGCCCTTCGGCGCTGGAGCAGTTTGTGGCCTTTCAGGTCTACCTGCTCGCGTTTTTCTGGGCTTCGCTGATCTTCATGACAATCATTTTGTACGTGCTTTCTGCGACCAGCCTTGATGAAAAGGTTCAGGCAGACAATCTGAAAGAACACAGGCGGCTGTACCCCAGCATATGTGCAGGAATGTTGGTGTTCTGGATGTTCTTCATTTCCGGGTTGTGGCTAATGCTGCGGGAAATGCTCGACACGGTTCCGGGGCTGTCGGATGGAAAACTGACCGGTCTTTTTGACAATTTCCTCAGTGACTCCATCGAAACACTCAGTGTTGCCTTCGCGGCAATTGTCCTGCTTGCGTTTGTTGGTGTTGGCCTGTTTGCCGGTCGCAGAAGGCTGAAGGCAAACCTGCATGTCCGCGACGGGCTGATCAGCCGCGCCATCCTCAATCGTTTTGCACAATGGGTTTTTTTGTTCGGTGCAATCGTACTGGCGATGGTCACTATCCGAGAAATCGCGTTGAGCCAGCACGTCGATCCCCTGTGTCAGATCGGAACGGACAATTGCAATCTGATTGGCCGGGTTCTGAACAAACTGGCAAGCAAACAGGGCGAGATTGGCCTGATCGTCCTGGGTGCAACAGCATTGATGTACCGCTTTTCCGATTTCGTCGCAGCAGGGCTGGGTGTGGCACGGGACATCGTCACCTATGCCATTCGCGACAAGTGTTTACTGAAAGCGGACCTGAAAACGAGGCTGCGCAATTATCCGGATCGCAAGGCGATTGATGAACGATTTTATCGTGCACTGCATTATGTGGTGGATATCTTTGCCGCGGACCACATCACGGTGATCTCACATTCACAAGGCACCGTGATTGCCACGCAAATGCTGGCTGATCCACGCGTGCAAAAGCTTATCAACGGGCGCAACGTGACGCTGATTACGATGGGCTGTCCTGTGACCCATATCTATCAGCGCTATTTTCCCGAGATGTTTACAGTCGTTCCCAAAAACCTGAACGCCGCATGGTTCAACATCTTCAGGCAGGATGACTTTGTAGGGACCGAGATTGAAGGCGGGCTGATTTCCGCAAACCGCAACATTCCGGTCGAGCCCGGTGGTCACACCGGATATTTCACGGATTATCAGGTTTGGAAGGCCCTGAAGGACTCAGCCATAGGCTTTGACCTGTTTAATCCGACACCGCAATCCGCGCAGACGTGAAACGAAAAACGCCCCCTCGAAGGATCGAGAGGGCGGTTTCAATCAGCTTAGCGCCTCATCGCAGCGTCGGCAAACTCCGACATGGGCGTGGCGGCCCACGTCCGGAAGGATTTTCCAACAGCGCTGACATTTCTCGCCTTCGGCCTTCTCGAACACGACGGCAATGCCTTCGATTTCGGGTACGCGGAATGCTTCGGCCGGGGCCGGGTCGCCGGTCACGGTCAGGCCTGACGTGATGCACAGATCGTCCACGTCAAAGGTCGCCAGCAGATCAAGGGTTTCACTGTCCTCAACATGCACAATCGGTGCCGCTTCAAGGCTGGAGCCGATCACCTTGTCCTGCCGCTGGATCTCAAGCGCAGCTGTCACTGCACGGCGTACACGGCGCACTTTGGCAACGGCCTCTTCCAGTTCGGCGAAACGCCAATCCGCAGGCGTTTCCGGGAAGTCGACCAAGTGGACCGAGCTATCGTCGCCCGGAAAACGCTCCAGCCAGACCTCTTCCATGGTGAAAACCAGAACCGGCGCCAGCCACGTGGTCAGGCGATGGAACAGGATATCCAACACCGTTCGCGCAGCACGACGGCGCGGCGTGTCGCCGTCACAATAAAGAGCATCCTTGCGGACGTCGAAGTAGAAGGACGACAGGTCAACCGTGGCAAAGGTGAAGACCGCGCTGAATACGCCCTGGAAATCGAAGGACGCATAGCCCTTGCGAACCTGCTCATCCAGATCGGCCAGCCGGCTGAGCACCCAGCGCTCCAGACGCGGCATATCTTCGGGTGCAACGCGATCGGCCTCGGTGAAATCCGCCAGCGAGCCCAGCATAAACCGCATGGTGTTGCGCAGACGGCGATAGCTGTCGGCGGTGCCTTTCAGGATCTCCGGCCCGATCCGCTGGTCGGCCGTGTAGTCGGTCTGAGCCACCCAAAGGCGCAGGATATCGGCGCCGTACTGCTTGACGACCTCTTCCGGTACGATGGTGTTACCCAGCGATTTGGACATCTTGTTGCCCTTGGCATCCAGCGTGAAGCCGTGGGTGACGACATTCCGATATGGCGCACGGCCCTTGGTACCGCAAGCCTGCAGCATGGACGAATGGAACCAACCACGGTGCTGGTCGGTGCCTTCCATGTAGACGTCGGCGATGCCGTCCTCGGTCCCATCTTCGCGGTCGCGCAAAACAAAGGCGTGAGTGGAACCAGAATCGAACCACACATCCAGCACGTCAAACACCTGATCGTAGTCATCGGGGTTGGCGATGCCGTCGAGGATTTTCTCTTTGAACCCGTCGGTGTACCAGATATCCGCGCCATCTTTCTCAAACGCCGCCTTGATGCGCGCGTTCAGGTCTGCGTTGCGCAGCAGGTAATCCGCGTCGGTGGGCAAGGCACCTTTCTTGGTGAAACAGGTCAGCGGCACGCCCCAGGCGCGTTGGCGCGACAGAACCCAGTCCGGACGCGCTTCGATCATCGAATAGAGGCGGTTGCGCCCCGTCTGCGGCGTCCATTTGACCAGTTCGTCGATCGAGCGCAGGGCACGTTCGCGGATGCTGTCGCCCATCTCACCCATGCCGTCATCCAGGTTGCGGTCAACGGATGCAAACCACTGCGGCGTGTTGCGGTAGATGATCGGAGCCTTGGAGCGCCACGAATGCGGATAGCTGTGCTTGATCTTGCCGCGCGCCAGCAGCCCGCCAACCTCGGCCAGCTTGTCGATGACAGCTTTGTTCGCGTCACCCTCACCACCCTTGCGGGACAGGATGTATTTGCCACCAAAGAACGGCAGATCGGTGCGGAACGAACCATCATCCATCACGTTATAGGTGATGACCTGCTCCAACATGCCTAAATCGCGGTAGAGTTCGAATTCCTCCATACCATGTGACGGCGCACAGTGGACGAAACCGGTGCCTTCGGTATCGGTCACGAAGTCAGCCGCGCGGAAGTCGCGGAGGTCGTCCCATTCGCCATTGCCGCCCTCGGCCCCGGCCAGCGGGTGGGTCAGTTGAACACCTTCAAGTTCATCGGTGGCGACACCGCGTGCACGGGTCCACTGATCGTCGTTCAGACGGGCACGACCCAACACATCTGCGGCCATATTGTCAGCCAGCAGGAATCTGTCACCCACATTAGCCCAGCATTCCTCAGGCGCGCCGGTGACTTCGTACAGGCCGTAGGAGATGTCGTTGCCATACACGACCGCCTTGTTCGACGGCATGGTCCAGGGAGTGGTGGTCCAGATTACGACGAACGCATCATCCAGATCACCCGCGTTCATGACCTTGAACTTCACCCAGATGGTAAAGCTTTCCTTGTCGTGATACTCGACCTCGGCCTCGGCCAGCGCGGTTTTTTCGATGGGCGACCACATCACGGGCTTCGAGCCCTGATACAGCGTGCCGTTCATCAAGAATTTCATGAACTCGTCGGCAATCACGGCCTCGGCATGAAAGTCCATGGTGATATAGGGATCGGGCCAGTTGCCGGTGATGCCCAGGCGCTTGAACTCTTCCCGCTGGATGTCGATCCAGCCTTCGGCGAACTTGCGGCATTCCTGGCGGAAGTCGACGATGTTCACCTCGTCCTTGTTCTTGCCCTTCTTGCGGTACTGTTCTTCGATCTTCCATTCGATCGGCAGGCCGTGGCAGTCCCAACCGGGCACGTAACGCGCGTCAAAGCCCATCATCTGATGGGAACGCACGATCATGTCTTTGATCGTCTTGTTTAGTGCGTGGCCGATATGCAGGTGGCCGTTCGCATAGGGGGGGCCGTCGTGCAGAGTAAAGGGTTTGCGCCCCGTTTTCTCGCGCAGGCGGTCATAGACACCGATGGTCTCCCACCGCTCCAGCCATGCGGGTTCGCGTGCAGGCAGGCCCGCGCGCATTGGAAAATCGGTTTTGGGCAGGTTCAGCGTGTCTTTATAGTCAGGCGTTTGGGTCGTGTCGGCGCACATTTTGAGCGTCCTTTGGATGATCTGGTCGTACTAGGATCGAAGCGGTCGGTGCGAATTCTCAAACACCTTTGCCCGGCGTCTCAGAGGGTCAGAGCGCCGGGGATATAATTCGAATAATGATGGCCGTCCGGTCATACATGGCCGCGCTTATAAGACGCCTGCCTTCAATGGTCCAGAGGTTCCGGCCCATGCGGCGAATGGCGCAGCTTGGCCCAGCGATTCAACCATGCCAGACCGGCCAGCCCAAGCCCCAGCGCCAGCAGTGAGAACACGCGGATCAGCCCGCCCAGACCGGCAATATCGATCAGAAAGACCTTGGCCACCGCCAGCCCTATCACCACCAACCCCGCCTTGCGCATCGCATCCGAACCACGTGCCAGAGATTGGTAGAACAGCGCCGCCCCGACCAGCAGCAGAACAAGGGTATATGTATAAAGCTCGGGCTGCGTGACGCCGTTGCCTTCAAACATGCCTGCTGCGCCCTGCCAGAAATGGCGGATGGTCAACCCGAACCACACGGCAACCAACGCACCCGCAAAGGCGTAGCTTGCCAGCCTGATCTGCCTTGGCATGTCCTTGATCCGCCAGGCCGAGAATCCAATGGTCAGTGCGGGCACCAGATAGGCAAGGACAAGGGTGTTCAGAACCGGTGGGCCAAGCACCGGGTCGGCGTTGGGGTTCAGAAGCGGGTTTTGGTCGGTCAACGCCAGGGTCAGCTGGAACACGCCATGACCGGCAAAGAACGCCGCCAACACGTACCGTGCATAATTCAGCTTGCCACCCAGCCCAAACCTCTGAACCTGAGCGAAGGCCAGCAGCAGCCAGATGACCGCCAGCAGGCCCAGACCCCAATGGCTGTTGTCGGCCCCGCCTTCACCGAAACCTTCAAGCCACCGCAGTAGCAACAGGGACAGCAGAATGCCTCCTGTTGCCCAAGCCGCGCTTTCCAGCAACAGTGCTGCAACCGGCCGCTGCAAGGGACGCAACAGCCACCAGCCAGCCACGAAACCCAACGTGGCCGCGCCATAGACCATCGCCATTTCGGGAAGCGGGGCCGCGTTGGCCCAGTCCAGACCCGGATCAAGTACCAAGCGTACGGTGACGGTAAAGACACCGGCCCAGATAAACCAACTCATCTGCGGCAAGGTGAACCTGCGATCCAAGGCTGCTGCTGCGACGATGCTGGCCACCAGCGCAATCGTCAGCGCGGCCGAGCTGAGCACGATGACGCAAGCAAAGACCAGACAAGACAACGCGGACAACGTGGCCAGAGCAGCCCGCATCCGGTCGTCGCCATCGGCGCGACCAAAACGCCCGGCCAGAACCACCATCAGAATTGCCAGGACAATCGCGTGCAGGGCCCAGGCGTACGCACCGATAACCGTGGCAGGACGCCAGCCCAATTCCAAAGCGATGGCCAGCGCCGGTGCAAGAATTACAGCGCCCCCGGCCCAGATTGCACGATACTGGTTTGCCCTGAATGACCGCCATGCCATCAAAATCGACATGAGCGCGCCCAAAGCAACCAGCGCGGTGGCTGCCATCGGAAAGTCGGCCTCGGGCGTCTCGGCATAGGTGTCGGTGAAACTGCGAAGAACTACTCCGTATTCCAGCCCGTGAGAGGCCACAAAAAACACAAGGCCCGCCGCAGGCAGGACGGTCAGATCCTGTAACGCAGGCGCATCCTTGGCCCACAATAGCAGCGCCAGAAGCAGGGCGGACAGCAGGCAGACACCCAACCAGAATTCAGCCGCTGAGTCTGCCCAATGCCAGGACAGGATTGCTGTGCTGGCCGCAATCGCTCCGGCGGCGAGCCGAGTTGGAAACTCGGGCCACGGGCGGGTTCCGGGGGTGCGGATCACCTGAGACATCATGCACCCTGCATGATCGGGCCAAACGCGCCGCACCGGAATGGCCGTCGCCAGAAGTGCGAGCACTGTTGTCGCGACCAGATATCCCGGTTCCGTATTCGGAGCGCCACTGACCAAAAGCAGGTTTGCCGCATATACCCCGACCAACGTCAGAACCGAAATCCACGCCCAGCGCCGCACCGTGTCGATACCCAGCCCCAAAACGGCAACCAAGAGAAAATAGGCATAGAGCCACGATGGATCGTCAGATGCGCCTCCAACCAGAAAGGGTGCTGCAAAAGCTCCGATCAGTCCAACCGCAGCCAGCAGCGGGCCGTGGAACCACCCCAGAACAAGCCCAACAAGCGCGATGACAACCATTCCTGCCAAGGCCGTCTCGGCCCCGATCAGGCCATAAAGCTGCCGCGCAGACAGGATGGCGCCGAACAAGGTAACAAGGCCGGCCCCGGAAAAGACCGATGGCAAATAGGCAGTGGCCACCGCTTCGTCATCCCCGAACCTGCGGCGCAGAACCTCACCCCCGATAATCAAAACCGAGCCGAAGCCAAGCGCGGCAAAAACGCGGGCCGCCGGAGGTAACAATCCGTTCTCAACGCCATATTGCACGAGGAAAATACCGGCCAATGCCAGCGACAGTGCTGAGACCGCATAAAACCAGTTCTCACGCAGCCACGCGCCCAGCGCAGCAAACCTGTCATGGCGAAATACAATTGCAGGAGTAGCGGCGTCGGTGTCTACATCTTCGGCGCTTTCGTCTTCCTGTCGCTTTGGCGCGGCCCACGGCCCCGGGCTGTGAACCTGTTCCTCTGCCACAGGTTGCGGTGCAGGTGCATCCTGTTCCGGTTGCAGCGACGCCGGTGCATCACCCGACACCAACGCATTGATCTGCCCTTCCAGTTGTTCGACCCGGCGACGCAATCGGGAATGTCCGACCAGAAGTGCAATCAATGTCACCGGGATGGCCAGAACAACCAGGCCAATAAGAACAAGCAGCGTTTCCAACCGAGTCTCTCCGATCCGTAATTTCGGCCAAGCTATCTTGTGCTGTCGGTCAGCAACAGTCAGGAAAGCCGTGACAAAGTCTAAAGTACAGAAATCGCCGGACGAGCGATCATCAGCCAAAGGATGGTCAAAACCGCCAGAAATGCCGGAACCCCGCAAGCAAACCAGAACCGAAACAAGCGGTAATACTCCGGTGGCAGTTGCATTCCCCGCTCTGCCGCCGTTCGCGCGTGGTCCCGCAACCGGATTTGAACCCAAACCACCGGCAACCAGAACAAGCCTGTCAAAACATAAAGCACCAGAGACAACACGATCCATCCTTCACCCAAATGCCATCCGATCTGCCAGGCAAGCAGCGCTCCGGTCACCGGTTGCAGGATGACGGCGGTCGTGGTGAACAGAAGGTCACCCAGTACCACGATACCCGCCGTATGGGCGATGACGTGCGGGTCGTTTGTCCGGTGCGCCATCAGCATGAAAAAGGCGATCCCTGCCCCGGTTCCCAGCAGCACACATGCACCTATGACGTGCAGCCATCGCAAGATCAGTTCAGGGTCCATCATCGGCTCTCAAACAAGGGCAACGCCACAAGCGACAGGATCATCGCGGGCAGGATTTTCACCAGCGGCCCCAGCGGATCTAACCACAATTCCGGCATCGTGACCGAAGCGGCAATCAGGTAGAATATGGCCACTGTCAACTGCGCCACACAGGCCCGCGCCGCCCATCGGCGCCACAGGATGGCCAGACCAAGTGCTATGTCGATCAGGGACCAGAACACAACGCTGGTCACCGCCAAGGCGGATGACCACCCGGCTTCGACCAGCATACCCGAAGCCGCGGACAAACCCGCCAGACCAAACAGGCCCGACAGCAACCAGAACAGGCTGAGTGTTGCAACGATCAGTGGCATCAACAGCGTCATCCGCGCAGTCAACCGATGCTCGCGCGCGCAAGGCAGCATGGCGTAGACCTCAGGCAAGGCGGCAATCCCGCGCCCGGCCGCTGCACGATAAGGGCCGGGATCGCCGATCACGCCATCCGCCATGACCGTCATCGCCGTGCTGCGCAGCGGAGACCGCCAACCCAACAAGGCCAAACAGTCCGCAATGGCCGCAACGGCTTTTGTCAGGACAGGCGGCAGGACCAGATGGAAGCGCGCGGCAGGAAACCCAAGCCACTGTCGCGTGCAGCGCACCACGTCCGACAAACTATGCGGGGTATCCTCGACCAGATCGTAATTACCCTGCGGTAGGCAACCGGCAACGGCAGCAATCACCACGTCACACAGATCGGGCATCCCCATGCATTGAACAGGTGTATCGGGGTAAGCCAGCGGTTGAACAAAAGGAACAGACGCCAGCATTCGAAGCAACGCCGTTCCCCCATAATCCGTTTGCCCGATAACAAGCCCCGGCTTTAGGATCCAAAGTGTTACGCCCGATGCGCGCAAAGCGGCATCTCCGCGTGCCTTGCTGCGCAGGAAATGCGTGCTGGCGTCCGGCTCTGCCCCGATGGCCGAAATCTGAACAACGCTTATGCCACCTTCCGCGCAGGCCCCTGCAAGGGCTGCGACCGCCATATGGTGCACCGCTTCAAGGTTGTCCTGCGCGTTATCCTGCAAAGCCCCTGCGCAATTCACCACGACATCGACGTCGGCCAGCAGGTCCTGCCAATCGTTCTTTTGCAACAGATCGCGCATATCGCCCTGTTTCAGCAAAACCCCCGGCAGGACCTTTGCCCCTTGGGCAAGATTGCGCCCCATGCCCTGAACCGTGGCACCTGCGGCCGACAATGCCCGCGTGACGGCGGTGCCGATGAACCCATAAGCACCCAGAACCAATACGTTCTTTCCAGAAATCTCGTGATCTGCCATCGGCCTTTGCACCTGTTTTACGCCACTCTACCTATCCGGGAAGTTTTGACCAGTCGCGACCACCGTGCTGCGACATTTATGGATGGAACAGAGACCCGACGAGATACGCGATCAGTGCCGCCAGACCACCGATCAACAGCGTTTCGATACCTGACCGCCACCAGGGCGCCAACGACCACCGGCTTTTGAACGCACCAATCGCAAAGAAGACCCCCATCGTCATCCAGACCGACATCTCAAAAGCGTTCTCCACCGACGCCAAAAACGGCAACAGCGGGATCATCCCGGCCACAAGGAACGCGAAAAACGTGGCCAACGCGGCTTTCATCGGATGTGGGTCGACACTGCCCAGCCCATATTCACCCTCGATCATCAGGTTGACCCAATGTTCGTGGCTCGACGTGATCGCGGCGGTGGCTTCGTTCAGAATTTCCCCTGACAACCCTTTTTGCGACAGAATTTCACGGACCTCCTCGCGCTCGCCGTCGGGGTAGAGTGCGATGTGGCGTTCCTCGATCGCCCGAATGCGCCGTATGTTGTCCAGTTCGGCCTTAGTCCCCGAGTAATTGCCTGCGGCCATTGAAAACCCGTCCGCCAGAACGTTTGCCAAACCAAGTGCCACGATAACAAACGGGGAAAGACCCGCCCCCGCGACACCGGCGACAATGGCAAACGTGGTGACGGAACCATCAATGCCGCCATACACAACGTCGCGTAACACACCGCGCCCGGGCGGAGCGTTGATCCGGTCGGCAATTTCCTGCGGACTGTGACCGTGATCCGTCATGGTTTGCTCCTACTGTTCACTGGCAGAGTGCAGAAGGGTGTGGTCTGACGCTTTGCTCTGGATCAACCCTTGGAGAACAGACCCTGCAAGGCGCGTTTAATGATGCCTCGCGTGGAAGGTTTGTGGCGTTTTGAGAATGGCAAGGGGCGGCAGACCTCCATCGCGGCCACGCCCACTCGGGCGCTGAGCGCACCGTTGACCAGACCTTCTCCGAACCGTCGGGACAATTTGCTGAGAACGGATCCGCCCAGAACAGGTTCCAGCAGATCGTCACCAACGGCCACCGCCCCAGTTGCGACCAGATGCACAAAGACGGCACGGGTCAGACGCCAGCTTCCCAGCGTGCCAGCCCGCCCCCCGTAGATTTCCGCAATGCGACGGATCATCCGCAGGGACGCGGCCAGAGCCGTTACAACATCCGCCAGTGCCAGAGGGACCAGAGCGGTCACGGTGGCAACCTGCCGTGCTACGGCCTCAACCTCACGGCTGGCGGCGGCGTCGAGCGGGGTCAACAATTCATCCTCGGCAAGGTTTAAAAGCGCCTCGGCATCGAACTGTTCCCCCATACGCTCGGACAACCGCTCGCGACCCCAGCGGGTATCCTCGCGCCCTTTGTAGAATGCAATGATGCGATGTGTGACGGCACGCGCCTGAGCCAGGTCTTCATCAGCCAATGCAATATCCGCTGCACGGCGCATCCCATCAACACGGGACAACCGCCCCAAAGCCGCGAGTTCGCGTAGCGCGATGATCACCACCACCAGAACCAATGCAGCCAACAATCCGGCAAGGATCCAACCCAGAACGGGCATCCGCGTCACCAGAGAGGTTGCAAAATCCCAGGTGGCCACCGATATGGCGGCCCCGACCACCGAAAGCGCAAGCCCCCAGAACCAGCGCGCAAGGACTGAGGGTTTGCTGGCCGCCAGTCGGGCCGCGCTTTGCATCGCCTGCCCCTGAGGTGGCACAGTATCCGGCACCGGTTTTGCCTGCGCGACATCAGCAGCGGGTTCATCATCGTCAAGATCGATCAAAACCGGACCTTTAGCCATTTGTCGTATCCCTGCTGTGCCAGACAAACCTTATGTCCGGCAGGTTTTCATCGTTTTCTGCCCCATCGCTGCGCGCCACCTCGGCAAAGCCGTTTCGCTCATAGAACCGACAGGCGCGGGAATTATCCTGAAACGAGTACAAGCCCAGCCGCCGCTGGCTTGCTTTCGCGTGACCCAGCAATTGCTGACCAATCCCCTGCCCCCGAGCTTGTGCATCCAGATAAAGTGAATGGATTTCACCACCATTCAGCGCCAGAAACCCGACCACGCCCGTCTCTGCCTCGGCCACAGTGACCCAGCCCTGATCAATCATCCGGCCGCAAAAGGCGATGGTTTCAGCACAGCTGTGCAATTTGGGCATCCAGTCGTTTTCCAAAGCGAAATCGTGCAGGATCGTACCGATTGTACCGGCATCTGTGGTGCGTGCGGGGCGCAGTGTCGCGATCACAATCTGTCTCCGATCAGAAACTGCGCTGCACGATCCAGTCGAATATGCGGGGGGCCGTCACCAGGTTTCAGGGTTAGTTTTGCCGGCGCAAAGGCCATGAACCCATAATCTTCGTTCAACCAGCTCTCCGCCCCATTTCGCGCCGGACCCAACAGATGCGTTGGATCCTCGGGCAATTGTCCAGGATAAAAAGCAGCCTGTTTGCCGCTGTCCAACAAAGTGCCACGCACGCATGGCAGATCGGTTCCGCCATGGCTGCGTATCTCTTCGGTCGTTGCACGCAGCGAGGCCAGAGACAGGGCCGCAGTCCGGGCCCCGGCGAAATTCGCACGATCGCGTGCCTCGCGCGTCAAAGCTTCGATAATCGCGGTCAGGCGGGGATGCTGCGTGTGGTGCAGGTGGTCCGCTTTTGTCGCAGCAAACAGGATGCGTTCGACTTTTTTACCCAGCAAAAGCTGGCTCAGCCATGCGTTCCGGCCCGGACGAAAAGCCGACAGGATATCAGCCATCGCGCGGCGCATATCTTCAACGGCCTGAGGACCTTTGTGAATTGCGCCCAGCGCGTCAACCAGAACCACCTGCCGGTCAATCCGCGAGAAGTGATCCCGAAAAAACGGTTTCACGACCTGAGATTTATAAGCTTCGAACCGCCGTTCCATCTCGCGCTGAAGGGTCCTGCGCCGCGACGGGCCAGTGATTGCCAACGGTGCAAATGTCAGAACCGGAGATCCCGCCAGATCACCCGGCAACAGGAAACGTCCGGGGGTACAGTCGTAAAACCCGGCATCGCGCGCTGCGTTGAGATAGGCGGTGAACGACGCGGCCAGAGCTTGTGCGGCAGGTTCGTCGTGCCCTACCGACGGGTCTGTATCTTGGACCAGTGCCAGATACGCGGCAGCCTCGGCGCGGGTCTTAATCCGTGCCAGTGTTTCCTGAGACCAGTCTGCGTAAGACTTGTCCAGCAAGGCCAGGTCCAGCAGCCATTCGCCGGGGTAGTCGACGATATCCAGATGGACCGTGCGCGGCCCCTGCAGCCTGGCAAGCAGCCCGGCAGGACGGGCTTTGAAGGACAAGCGCAATTCAGATACCGCGCGCGTGCTGTCTGGCCAGTGCGGTGTCGGTCCCGTCAGGGCGGACAGGTGCGATTCATAATCAAACCGGGGCACAGTGTCATCCGGTTGGGGTTGCAGAAAGGCGGCATTGATTCGCCCCTCCTGCTGCGCAACCAGCCCGGTCATACGGCCCCGATCCAGCAGATTGGCAACCAACGAAGTGATGAATACTGTTTTACCGGACCGCGCCAGCCCGGTGACACCCAAACGGATGACCGGCTCGAAAAATGTCTCGGACACGCTGTCGCCGATACTTTCGACGCCACGTGCAAGACTGTCTGCCAGTGAAGAGATGACCAATCCGCCGCCCCGCAATTTTCCTTTTGCCCAAGATAGGTAGCGGTCGCGGCACATACCAGCGCTTTCGCCCCCTTGCCCGATCCTGCGCTGCGCTGTACCAGCGGCACATGCCCAGATATGCGTTGAAAGTTGAATACCAGGGGGAACCGTTTGCCGGATGGCAGCGGCAAAAGGATCAACCATCTGTACAAGGCGCCATCGAACAGGCCCTGTCCCGTATTCAGCCGGGCGACCACACAATTGCCGCAGCGGGGCGCACGGACGCCGGTGTTCACGCCCTGGGGCAGGTTGCCCACTGCGACATGACAAAGGAATGGGACCCGTTCCGCCTGTCTGAGGCGCTGAACTATCACCTCAAGCCTCTCCCAGTGGCCATCGTAAAGGCCGCCCCCGTGACCGAGGATTGGCACGCGCGGTTTTCAGCGGTTGAACGGCAATATCTGTTCCGCATCCTGATGCGCCGGGCGCCCGCAACCCACGACCGGGGACAGGTCTGGCAGATTAGCCACCTTCTGGATGTCGACGCCATGCAGGAAGGGGCAAACATGCTGCTGGGCCGGCATGATTTCACCACGTTCAGGTCGTCGATCTGCCAGGCGGCCAGCCCGGTCAAAACCCTGGATGAACTGCGCGTTGAACGGGTCGCAGGCTTTTCCGGCCCCGAGGTTCATTTCCACGTGCGCGCCCGGTCGTTCCTGCACAATCAGGTACGCAGTTTCGTCGGAACGTTGGAACGTGTGGGCGCCGGAGCGTGGACCCCGGAAGATGTGCGTGAGGCTTTAGAAGCCGCCGACCGCGCTGCCTGCGGGCCGGTATGTCCGCCGCACGGGCTGTATCTGGCGCGGGTCGGATATCCGGACCCGGTGTTCGACTGATCTAAACCGCGCGCAGAAGCAACCCGCCTGCAATCACCGCAATGACAAGTCCCGCCACCAGTTCGATGGAGGGTGCCAGAACCGACGCAAAGCGCGTGGCCGAAGCCGAAGCCAGCAGCCCGCCGCGCAGACCAAAAGACGTCCACCCGACCAGCGTAGTCACAGTCGCCGTGCCAAGCGCCATGGCAAAAGCACCCGCGATCCCCACCATGGCGATGCCCATTTGCCACGTCAAAATCAGTACAAACAAGGCACCGGTACAAGGCCGAGCTGCTATGCCTGCGATTAGGATCAGGGCTTCGCGCAACGTGCCCACATTTGCGACCTCGTCCGCGGTTGGACCATGACGATGACCGCACTCCGCACAGGCTCCCTCATCATGATGGTGCTGATGGGTGTGATCGTTAGAGACATGCTTTTTCTGCTGTCGTGCGAAATTGCGCACAGCCCGTACAACCAGCCAAAGCCCAATCAACGCAATGGCTCCGTAGCTGATCGGAGCCATCACCTGTTCGGTCGTCCCAACTAGGCTTTCGCGGGACATCTGAAAGACCAGCACCCCCGCGTAGACCAGCACAACCGCCGTCACCGCCTGACCAAGGCTGGACAATACACTGATCGCCGACAACCGCCAGAAGGCGACACGCCGACCCAAACCGTAGCCCCCTATCAAAACCTTCCCGTGGCCCGGACCCACAGCATGAAAGAACCCGTAGGCGAAACAGACGGTCAGAAGCGTGGCCACCGCCTGAGGCTGTTCCGCGCGCGCGGCACGCAGGGACCGCGCGATCTGGTTCTGAAAGTCCCGCTGCTCTCCGGCAGCCCAACCTGCCAGACTGTCAAACCCACCGCTGCCCCAGAACCAAAGCAGCAAACCAAAGGCCAGAGCGACCGGAACAATCAGGAAACGGGACATGAAACAAGTATCTCAGTCGCAAAGTTCTCACCAACCAAGGGAATATCGTTTTCCT
This sequence comes from Ruegeria sp. AE4, assembly GCF_056542185.1. Classification (NCBI taxonomy): domain Bacteria; kingdom Pseudomonadati; phylum Pseudomonadota; class Alphaproteobacteria; order Rhodobacterales; family Roseobacteraceae; genus Ruegeria; species Ruegeria sp. AE4. The sequence continues at coordinate 37,813 of NZ_JBQFZK010000009.1, forward strand.
CGAGGTCGTAATCCGCGTCCAGTGTCAACAGAAACGCCTGCATCTGTGCAAGCTGCCCGTCTATGTCGGGTTCGTTACGATCCATCTGGCATAAAGCTGGGCCTGTCACAGTTACAGGGCGCGTTATCTCATAGGCCGTATAGAAGGACTCATCAAATGCCTTGGCGGAAAGCCCTGTGGCAAGTATTGCGTCGCCTTCGACCGCTCGCAAATGGGTGGTTACAATCCGCCCGTCTTCCGTTGTCGCGCTGGGCTGTATCGGGCGGGACAGAGCCACCGGTGTTCCGTCTTTGGTGAGCACGAGGTCGCCGTTATATCCCTCGACCCATTGCATATCGAACCCGCTCAGACGTTTTTCTTCGCTTTCCGTCAGAATACCGTCAGCATCCTGATCCAGATTCATGTCTTCCAGAACAAGCAGAGAGTAAAATTCGTCATATGCCCACGTCACCCGGATATGGGTCAGGTGACCGGCCTCATCCACGATGAACTCCAGCCCGGTGTCGATAAAGACATGCGGGTGGGATAGTGCCGGGATCGGCAGGCAACAGGTCATGACAGTGAACAGCCAGCGCATATGCGCAAGATAGGTCTGAAGGGACACGGCGACAACGGCCTTTACACACACATGCGGAAACTGGCCGACCTTCAGACTGGCGGGAACAGCACAAGTGTTTGCAGAGCGGTTCCTACAGGACCCTGCGTGTCGAAAAGCACGGACTGAGACATGCCGATGCCCGTAGGTTGCCAATGTGAAACCGAACGGGACGCCAGCCAATCTGACACCGGTTCGCGGTGGATATTCACGGTCAGATCGGTGTTCATGAACCCCATTTCCGACGTCGGAGCATTCCACGAGATTCCATTGCCGCAATCCGCCAACGGGCACAGTGCCTGAATGGGCGACTGATCTTCGCCGCTCAACAGCTTTGGGGTGCGCATCCAGACCGTTTTGGGTCCGGCCCCCTGTTTGCCGTCTTTGGGATAAAGGATGTCACTGTAGTGGGCAAACCCCTTCAAATCATGACGAATCTCGCCGATTGGAAAAGGACCTTCTACCGCGTCTTCCAACTGTGGCGCGCTGGTTTCGACGTTTGCCACCACGCCTAGATCGCGCCGCACCAGATGCATGGTGGCGGCCGTTGCGCAGAGTGTGTCATCCAGATCGTGCACCGCAACCCGTGTGGTCGCCAGCGTCTTGGTATGGCGCGTGGTTTCTGCGGCAACCCGCAACCCGGCCAAGGGCAGAGGGCGCAACAGGTCAACTGTCAGGCGGGTCAGCATCTTTTCGGGGCCAATCTCGGTTTCCGCTGCCCGCACAATCAACCCGCTTACCGGCCCTGCGTGGCAATGATCGGCAGACCATGGACCGCGTGCGGGATCATTTCCGACAAACGCCCCATCCTCGCGCTGACAGAAATAAGTGTGATCCGTGAAGTCGAGCCCTGCCATCAGTCCCCTCTGGTCATTCGCTGCGTTGTGTGCCTCAGCTCACTCATACCGGTAACCGGTTGCGAAGTAACGTGGTTTCCCTTGCGCGAGGTGAGTGGTATCTTCACGAAACTGTCCTTTTCGGGTTATGAAACCGGGCTGTACTTTTTGGCACGAGGATGGCTTAACAGACCTGATCCTGTCCACCGCTGTGACGGGACGTCACCACATCACATCCAAGTGGGGTCGCATATGGCGTTGTTGATTGAAACCGGGTTGTCGGACTGGATTGGGGATGAGGAAATCGCCGCCACATTACAGGCCTTGGCGCCCGGTGCAGACATCCGCACACCCGGAACGCTGGGCGACCCCAACGACATTACGATGCTTGCAGTGGTCAGCATGCAAAGCAATCACCCGGAGAAGTTGCCCAACCTGAAACTGGTTCAGAAGCTGGGGGCCGGGGTTGAGACCATAGTTGGCCATCCGGACCTGCCTCCGCATATCCGAGTGGCACGTTTGAAGCCAGACGCGCCTGCGCAGGGCATTGCCGAATGGTTTCTGGCCTATATTCTGCGCGCTCAGCGCCATATGGTTTTTCACGAGGCATCCCAGAGCCGCGCCGAATGGTTGCCGCGCGCACCTATCTTCACACCTGATACGGTTGTGGGCGTTCTGGGTCTGGGCCATATAGGGGCCCGCACTGCCCGCATGTTACGTGCCGTCGGGTTTCAGGTCATGGGCTGGAGCCGCTCACCAAAGTCCATCGATGGTGTCACCTGCCTGCATGGGCTAGACGCGCTGCCTCGGCTGTTGGGGCAATGTGATCACATCTGCGCTATCCTTCCTTCGACGCCGCAAACCGCGGGTTTGTTTGACGCACAGACGCTGGCCGCGATGAAGCCGGGCAGTCAGTTGCTGAACGCCGGACGCGGAAACCTGATTGACGAGGCGGCGCTGATCGCGGCGCTGGATAACGGCTCACCGGGCCATGCCGTGTTGGACGTCACGTCACAGGAACCGCTGCCAAAAGACAGCCCCTTGTGGCGGCACCCTTCTGTGACGATCACACCGCATGTCTCGGGCTGGTATCTGGGGGACGCACTGTCGGATGTGGCTGAGAACTACCATAGGCTCAGGTCCGGCGATCCCCTGTTGCACGAAGTCAGTCGCGACCTGGGGTACTGATAACCAAGTCAGAGATCAGGGCGTCAGGATCCAGTTTCCGTTACCATCATTGCACCGGCGGGTTCTGATCTCGCGGCTTTGGTCGCTGCCTTCCGGCTGGATGACATGCTGAAGGCCGACGCAGTTGCCCTGAACGTTTTGCACCCGGATCGTTCCTTTTGAGCCGGTATCGTCGTTTTGCCAGGACCGTTCCTGCCCTACAGAAGGCGTGCCATTGTTCAAAAGGGCATTCGAGGTTTCACTGACCACTTCAAAGTCTGCCGGGGACAGCCCCATCTCAGCTATGATTCGGGAGAGTGACTTGGCGTCGGCGGAACCGGTCATCAATAGGGTGCCAAACGCGGCAATGACGGGTAAAAACTGGGCTTTCATTGTGGCCTCACAGAACTGAAATCATTTACGACCAAGGATATACCTCTGTTTCAGCAGGGCCAAGCCCCGGGGTGCCGACCTTCAAAATATCCCGAACAAACCTATCGCGCGTCAGGACCTAATAGCGCCGCGCCTTTGTCCCCATAGTGCCATTCAAACGATCCCGAGGCACACAAATGACCCATCCGACCTACTTCGCCCCGACCGGCGGCCACCCCGGCCAGAACCAGTTGCTGACCGACCGCGCCATGTTCACAGACGCGTATGCGGTCATTCCCAAAGGTACGATGCGCGACATCGTCACCAGCTATCTGCCGTTTTGGGAAGGAACACGCCTGTGGGTTCTTTCACGCCCGCTCAGCGGATTTGCCGAAACGTTCTCGCAATACATCATGGAAGTGCAGCCCGGCGGCGGCAGCGATCAGCCAGAGACAGACGCGCAAGCTCAGGCGGTGCTTTTTGTCGTCGAAGGAACAGTCACTTTGACACTGAATTCGGAAAACCATGTGTTGGAGACAGGCGGATATGCCTATATCCCCGCCAGCAGCGACTGGACATTGCGGAACACTGGCCAGACGGCAGCCCGGTTCCACTGGGTCCGCAAAGCCTATGAGGCCGTTCCCGGGTTGTCCGCGCCAGACCCGATCATCACCAACGAACGCGATGTGACGCCTGTCGAAATGCCGGGCACAGACGGCCGATGGTCCACCACGCGGTTCGCTGACCCACAGGACCTGCGCCATGACATGCATGTGAACATCGTCAATTTCGAACCGGGCGGGGTCATTCCCTTCGCCGAAACCCATGTGATGGAACACGGGCTTTATGTTTTGGAAGGGAAAGCGGTCTATCGCCTCAATCAGGATTGGGTCGAAGTTGAGGCCGGAGACTACATGTGGCTACGCGCTTTTTGCCCGCAAGCCTGTTACGCAGGGGGGCCGGGCCGGTTCAGGTATCTGCTTTACAAGGACGTCAACCGGCATATGCCCCTGTCCCTGTCGCGCCGCTAAACGCTGGGCTGGCTGGGAATCGCAGTGATCTTTTGCCCCGGGGCTTCACACAAGGGTCGGAATTTGCTGAAATCCAGGTAACTTCTTGTTTTGAGCATTGGAGATTTGTCCATGAAACTGCGCCTTGCCCTGATAGCCGTTGCCACACTCTCTACCTCTGCAATCCTGCACACCGCACCCGCCATTGCGGGGGAAGAGACCAAATCCGTCTTCGTCATGAGCCGCAACTGGGCTGTGACACAGGTCGCAGACGAACCGGTCATTTATCGCGCCACACGCGACAACAACAACCTGAACCCATTCGGCCCGCCCCCACGCCTTCGGACAACGCAAGCTATTGCTGCCATTCAACAAGCGACGGGCTGCAAGGTGATCTTCAACAGCATGTACCAGAATATCTCGGGTCAGTTCTTTTCTCAGGTCAGGTGCAAGTAAGCTGTTGCTGATCAGGCATTGAGATCGACCCGACGCCCTGCCATAGCTTGCGCATGAAACTCGCGATAAACGGATTCGGCCGCATTGGCCGCACGATCCTGCGGCAGGTTCTGGCCCTGCCCAAAGGGTCGGATATCGAGCTGGTGCTGATCAATGACATCGCGCCGCTGGAGACCTGTGCTTACCTGTTCAAATACGACAGCACCTTCGGCCCCTATCCCGGCGATGTGTCACAGGGCGATGCTACGCTGATCGTGGATGGACGCTCTGTTCCTATGACCCACAGTGCTGATCTGACACGCGTTGACTTGTCTGGCGTAGACGTAATGCTGGATTGTACTGGGGTCGCGCGCACATCCGACGTGGCGCGTCGCGGGTTATCTGCGGGCGCCAGCAAGGTCCTGATCTCGGGCCCTTCGCCTGCGGCCGACTTAACCGTCGTTTTGGGGGCGAACGAAGATCAGTTGGGCAGCGCCCGGATCGTATCGAACGCCTCCTGCACAACGAACGGGCTGGCACCGCTGGTCAAAGTGCTGGACCGCATTGGCGGTGTTTTGTCAGGCCATATGACAACCATCCATTGCTATACCAACAGCCAGCCTATGGTTGACGCCCCGCGCGGCGACCTTGCCCGGTCGCGGGCCGGTGCGCTGTCCATGGTTCCGACAACGTCCAGCGCCACACACCTGATCGACGTGGTCCTTCCACATCTGGCCGGGCGCATCTCGGGCGCTGCAGTTCGCGTCCCGACAGCCAGCGTTTCGGCGGTCGACCTCGTGGTCACGTTGGAACGCGGCATGAGGGCCGAGGATTTTGATCATGCTTTGCGTCAGGCTGTTGTCGCGTCACCGGTTTTGGGTTGGACGGATATGCCGCTGGTCTCTTCCGATTTGCGGGCGCGCCCGGATTCGCTGGTCATTGCCGGGCCGGAAACCCGCATGGTCGGAGAAAATCAGGTGCGCGTTTTCGGCTGGTACGACAATGAATGGGGCTTTTCGGCTCGCATGCTGGACGTGGCCCGTCTGATGGCCGCGTCGTGACCGGACTAACCTTCGTACACAGCGTCGGGTCGGTGTCTATGGTTTAGGCCCCGCGACAGGGTATTCTGTAACACGGACCACCTTACTGATCCGTTCAATCATGAAATCCATGAACAGGCGTGCCTTTGGATCCTGATGGCGCCGATGCGTGTATAGGCAGGCCATCTGAACTGAAACAGGCGGAGTTTCCGTCGCAACCGGTACGAGGCGGCCGGATTTCAGATGCTCGGCCACCTCGAAAACCGGCTTCATTGCAATGCCTTGACCGGACAACGCCCAATCCGTCAGAACATCCCCATCATCACATTCGAACCGCCCGGATACGGCAAATCGTTTCGGACCATCGGGTGTGACCAGCATCCACTGAAACTCGGTCGCACCCGGAAAGCGCAGGTTCAGGCATTCATGCTTGTCGGCAATCAGGTCAGCCCCGGTCTTAGGCATACCGCGCCGCGCCACATAGTCTGGCGCAGTGCACAGTACACGCTGGCAGTCGGCAATCTTGCGAATACGCAACGTGCTGTCTTCGGGCTGGCCAATGAAAAACGCCAGATCCAGACCTTCCGTCGTCAGATCAACCGAGCGATCCGTCAGGCGCAACCGGACATCAATCTCGGGGTATTCCGCAAGAAACTCGGGCACATGTGGAGCCAGCAATCGCCTCCCCACCCCCAGTGGAGACGCCACGAACAACGACCCGCGCGGTGCCTCGGTCAGATGTGTGACCTGAGCCTCGGCCTCGTCCACCGCATCCAGAACCGCCACCGCACCGGGATAGAATGCCTTTCCCTGCTCTGTCGGGGACAGGTTGCGTGTGGTGCGCTGGAACAGACGTACACCCAGATGGTCCTCAAGCTGCGATATTCGCGCCGATGTCACCGCTGGCGAAATCCTAAGATCCCGCCCGGCCGCAGACATGCTGCCCAGATCGTAAACCCTGACAAAGGTTCGGATGTTGTCGAGATAGGACATTTTTTCGGTTTTTTTGATACCCGTTGACAATATACTGGGAATATCGAAGAACCGCCCGTTTGCCTAGTGAATTGCACTGGGCCAAGACCAAAGGCCGGCCCGGACATTTGTTGCATACGGTTGACTATCGCCTGCAACGCGGCAATTCCAGTCTGCCAATCTAGATGCGCAATACGATGTGTCGGCACAAACCGGGACAATTTGACCAAAATTACCCGATCCCGCGTTTATCCCTTTTCCCAATAGCATTCAGATGTTCTAACCTGACACTATAAGACCGTCCGTGACACGGTAGCTGAGATTTGGAACTGGGACAATTGGGGCAATTCATGCAAGGGCGCACGCCGCAAGGCCGTTTGAAGTTCTGGCTGAGTGCCATTGTCATTTCACTGACCCCGACTGCTCTGATGGCGCTGGAAACCTCTCTGACGGCGCCGGGCGCTTCGAAGGAACTGGTTGAACGCCTGAAAAAGACATCATCGGTTACAACAGCGAAAGAGCGGGGCTTGGATACGCCACTTGAGATCCTGTCTGCCGCCTTGTCGGATTACCGCACGCTTGTACAGATCTTGTATGATGAAGGGTATTTCAGCCCGGTTGTCAGCATCAAGCTTGACGGGCAGGAAGCCGCTGAGTTGAGCTCTTTGACTGTGCCAACACAGATCAATAGGGCCGCAATTACTGTTGAAACCGGGCCAAGCTTCAAATTCGGCACGGCCATTGTTCAGCCCTTGGCGTCTGGTACCGTGCTGCCCGAAGGTTTCGCCCCCGGCAAACTGGCAACGACCGGAGCCATTCAAAATGCAGGCTCGGACGGTGTGCAAGGATGGCGGAATGCGGGCCATGCAAAGGCAAAAATTGAGGATCAGACCATTATCGCCCGCCACGCGCAGGCCCGTCTGGATGCGCAGATTGATCTGGACCCGGGGCGCAGGTTGACGTTTGGCCGAATGTTTATCAAGGGCGACACGGATGTGCGTCACCGGTCCATCGAAAAAATCGCCGGTTTCCCAAGCGGAGAAGTTTACTCACCAGAAAAAATCCAGAAGGTTGGAACACGTTTACGCCGCACCGGCACGTTCAACGTCGTGTCATTGCAGGAACATGAGACAGCAAACCCCGACGGGACACTGGATTTCGACGCCACATTCGAAGACTTGCCAAAGCGCCAACTGACCTTTGGGCTCGAGCTGGCCTCGCGCGACGGTGTCGATGTGACCGCGACCTGGATGCATCGCAACATGTTCAAACGCGCGGAGCGTTTGCGGTTTGAGGCCGCGATACGAAATATCGGTGGTTCCGAAGATCTTGATGGGCGGATCGGATTGCGCCTGGATCAGCCCGATCGTCTGGGTCCGGACGACAATACATTCTGGAACGCGTTGCTGGAGCGCCGCAACACCGAAAACTACAATGTGTCGGTTGCGTCTGTGGCGTATGGTGCGCGCCGCACATTCTCGGACACACTCTATGCCGAAGCCTCAGTTGGATTACAGTGGTCGGATGCTGACGACGCCTACGGAAATGGCCGCAAGTTCAGATACTTTATCCTGCCCTTCCGCTCGGAATGGGATGAGCGCGACAACAAAGTCAGCGCCACACGCGGCTTTTATCTGGATACCGAAGTCATGCCTTTCGTTGGCTTTTCCGGCACCGATACGGGACTTCGCCTGTTTGTTGACGGGCGGGTCTATACCAGCCTTGGAACCAGCGGCAGGGTTGTGCTGGCCGGGCGGGCGCAGCTTGGATCGGTCATTGGCCCACCTGCGAGTGGCGTTACACCTGACTTTCTGTTCTTTTCCGGTGGCGCGGGAACCGTGCGCGGGCAACCCTATGAAAGCCTTGGCATCCCGGTCGGGACCGGTGTTGCAGGCGGCAAATCGTTCCTTGGACTTTCAGGTGAAATCCGGGGCAAGGTGACAGATTCCCTGTCGCTGGTCGGGTTTTACGACTACGGTGTCGTCGATACCTCTTCTTTCATAGGAAGTGGCGCGGAAGATCATGCAGGGGCTGGTATCGGCGTAAGATATGATCTGGGCGGTTTCGGACCCCTGCGGTTTGACCTTGCCTTCCCGGTAAGCGGGTCCAGCGGCGACGGTCTGCAGTTCTATATCGGGATCGGGCAAGCGTTTTGAAACGGCACCTTTCATACCCACTGCTGATTGGCACGCTGATGCTTGTGCCAGTAGCCGGCCCCGCGCAGGAGGACGAAGGCGGCAGCATGATCGAGCGGTTCCTACAGGACACGCTGTCGGGCGACGATCAGAATGTTACCGTCAAAGGCCTGCAAGGCGCGCTGAGTTCACGCGCCACCATTGCCGAGATCACGGTGGCTGATGATGAAGGGGTCTGGCTGACCATCCGGGAAGCGGAACTGGATTGGAACCGGTTGGCGCTGATCCGCGGGCGGTTCTCGGTCAACGCGCTGACCGCGCAGGAAATCGACGTCGCCCGCGCACCGGGCACCACGACCAAGGACACACCGTCCCCTTCTGCCGAGACCCAGGCTTTTCAACTGCCTGAACTGCCTGTGGCCATCGAAATCAGTGAAATCCGTATTGGCGAACTGGCATTGGGCAAACCTTTGATCGGTGTCGCGGCGGAACTGGCTGTCAACGGCAACCTGTCGCTGGCCGACGGCACGTTGGACACCAAACTGGACATCACCCGACTGGATCGGGCCGGTGATGAAATCTCTTTGGCTGCGGGTTTTCGGAACTCCGACAGCCAGATCGATCTTGACCTTAAGGTCACCGAAGCTGCGGGGGGGCTGATCTCGACCGCCTTGAAAATGCCGGACAGCCCTCCGATCGGATTGACCGCAAAAGGGTCCGGGCCGGTGACGGATTTTACGGCCGATATCGGCCTGAGCAGTGATGGGCAGCCACGAGTGACCGGGCAGGTTCGTTTGCGTTCTGCCCCAACAGCCGCGGCTAGCGCGGAGGAGGGCATCGCCTTTACCGCAGATCTGGGCGGTGACCTGACGCCCTTTGTCGCTGAGAATATGGATACGTTTTTCGGCCCCAAAACGCAGTTGATCGTGGATGGGCGTACCCTGCCTGAAGGAGCATTGGATATCAGTGATCTGGAACTCAGTTCTCAGGCACTGAACCTGAAAGGGGCGCTGCAACTGGCGCCGGGCGGTCGGCTGCAACTGGCGGCCCTGCAAGGGCGCATTACGCCGCCAGAGGGGCAAAGCGTCGTGCTTCCGTTATCAGGTGGCGACACATCGATAGAGGCTGCTCAGGTCTCTGCGTTGTTTGATGAGAAAAACGGCAATCTCTGGGATCTGAGCCTGACCGCAAACGCCATAAAATCCGACACCCTGAACCTGCAACGCGCGCAGATTACGGCGCAAGGGACCTTGGAACAGGGTGACGTTTTGCGGATCGACGGTGATTTGCAGGCAGCTTTGGATGGTATCGACCTGGCTGACGATGCCCTGAACACCACCGTTGGCGACCGCATTACGCTGGACGGTACGTTCCAGTACGGCAGGGATCAGACGTTGAACCTGTCCGGGGTCGAGATGGTCGGCTCGGACTACGAACTGGGTGTTGACGCCGAGATCAGCGGCTTGTCCAGTGGTTTGGCCGTCAATGGTGCCGCGACATTGCAGGCGACCGATCTGGCGCGGTTTTCGGGTCTGGCGCAAATGGAGTTGGGCGGTCAGGCCTCTGCCCGGCTGACGGGCCAGGGCTCACCGCTTGAAGGCAGCTTCGATGGCAAGCTTGAGGTCGAAGGGCGCGATCTTTCCACAGGGCGCGACGACATTGACCCGGTGATAAGGGGCAACACAACAATCACGCTGGACGCCAAACGCGGAGCGGATGGCGTAACGATCCGGGATTTTACGCTGATCGGCGACACTCTGCGCGCGCAGGCGGATGGCACGGTTACCACCCCTGACGGCAACGTGACGATTGATGGGCAAGCAACAGTCAACGCGCAGGACCTTTCCGTGTTCTCGGGCCTCGCCAAACGTGAGCTTGGCGGTGCGGTACAGGCGAAACTGGACGGCAAAGGCACTGTTCAGACGCTCGAATTTGATGGCACCGCCAGCGTGATGAGCCGGGATGTCAAAACGGGCATGCCCGAGATTGACCCGCTGCTGGTCGGCCGGACCGAGATCACGTTCGACGGCGCGCTGAGCCAGAAGCAGATTGAAATCCGCGACGCGGTGATCAAAGGTTCAGCCCTTGTGGCAAGCGCCGCAGCAACAATTGACGATCCGACGGATGCTTTGGCCGTGGACGGGCAGGTCAGTCTGAACATCCCGGACCTGTCACCCTTTTCAACTCTTGCCGGGAGAGATTTTGCAGGTTCGATCATCGCGGACGTTGCAGGCAAAGGTACGGTTGGCAGCAAGGCATTTGACGTCAAAGGCAACTTGGCTGCTGATGACATCAAATCCGGCATCAATGCGGTTGACAACCTGATCCAGGGGCGAACGAACCTGACGGTGGATGCGGTGAATGACGAGGCCGGTCTGAATATTCGCACATTCCAGCTGATCGGCACCGCCCTTTCTGCGGATGCATCCGGCAAACTGGACCGCGATGCTGGCGGACTGACCTTTACCGCTGCGCTGGATGATTTGGGGCGGCTGTCGAAAACACTCTCCGGGCCTCTGAAGCTGGACGGCAACGTCGCTCCGACACAATCCGGGCTGGAAGGGTCAGCTCATCTGCTGGGGCCAGAGAGTTCCTATGCCAAAGTGGCCGGTACGGTGGACACAAATGGATCCGCCGATCTGGACTTTGATGCCAAGTTCAACCGCATCGAAAGGTTTGTGCCAGAGTTTCCCGGCACCCTTACCGCTGCGGGCAATGCAAAGCGGGACAGTGGCGTTTGGACCATCGACGCCAAGGCGCAAGGTCCCGCGGACATCGTCAGCACGGTTGCAGGCACCTTTGATGAAACCAGCAGCAATGCAGATATTTCAGCGAAGGGTGGCGTAAACCTGGGGATAGCAAACGTCTTCATCACGCCTAACAAGATTGAAGGGTCCGCACGTTTTGATCTGGCCCTCAAGGGCCCGGCTGATCTGGCGTCCCTAAGCGGGTCGATTACCACTTCGGGAACATCCCTTGCACTTCCCGGTGCAGGCCAGACCATCACCGGGATCAACGGACAGGTGGATCTGGCGCAAAGCCGTGCAACCATCTCGCTGAAGGGTGGTGTGCGGGCCGGTGGTGGCTTTACCGTCAATGGACCTGTCGATCTGACGCCCCCGTTCAACGCGCAGATCGCGACAACAATCAACAGCCTCGTCCTGACCGATCGGCTCTTATACGAGACGACTTTGAACGGTCAGATTGCGATGACCGGCGCCCTAGCCGGGAACAGTTCGCTGGCCGGGCAGATCACCTTTGGTGAGACCAATATCAACCTCGCTGCGGCTTCGGGGGCTGTAGGTGCCGCACCAATCCCTGAGATACAGCATGTCAACGAAAGCGGAGCCAGTTTCATCACGCGTGAGCGCGCAGGTCTGGTAGCCACCGAAGACAAGGGGCAACGCACGTCCAGAATAGCACTGGACGTCAACTTGCTGGCACCCAAAGCTGTGTTCGTCAGAGGGCGCGGTGTAAATGCCGAATTGGGCGGCCGGATCTCCATTGGTGGTACGACGACCTCGGTGGTCCCGTCAGGTCAGATTGAATTGATCCGCGGTAATTTCGATATTCTGGGCCGTAGGCTGGCCCTGACCAAAGGCATCGTGACCCTACAGGGTGACTTGACGCCTTATATCGAGTTTGAATCCTCTGCCAGCACCTCGGACGGCACCGCGACCATCGAAATCGCAGGGCCACTGGATTCACCCGAGGTTAACGTGTTTTCCGATCCCGAGCGTCCGGCTGAAGAGGCGCTGGCGATGCTGCTCTTTGGGAACAGGTTCTCGGAAATCTCACCGTTCCTGATTGCGCAGATGGCCGCATCGCTGGCGCAACTCAGCGGTGCTGGCGGGGACGCGACCAAGGGATTACGCGACTCTACCGGTGTTGATACGATTGATGTTGGTGCGTCAGAGGGTGGCGCGGGCCGACTGGGTGCCGGGGCCTATTTGGGTGAAAACCTCTACACCGACTTCACTGTCAATACCGAAGGCAATACCGAGGTGAACCTGAACCTTGATGTAACCGACAATTTCTCGGTCAAGGGCACGGTTGACGGTCGTGGCGAAACGGGCATCGGAGTGTTCTTTTCAAAGGACTATTAGGATCGCGTCCGACCCCAGCAAACTATTTCCGGCGAATTCCTATCGGTTGGCCGATCTGCGAAGCCGGTTCCAGAGACTTGTGATCCTCCACCATTTGCGCAAGACGCGCCGCTGCCCAATCCGGGTAGGGTGTGGATCGCCCGGTGCTGTGGCTGACATTCATAAAAAGCGCCTCTTGCGTCGCACAAATCTCGTCAGTTTCTGCCAAAAGCATCTCGGCGAAATAATGTCCTCTCTTGCTGTCAGCATCCAGCATACGGAACCTGAAATAAAACGATGAACTGTCTTTGACCTCCTGCACGAAATGCAGATGAGACTGCAGGATGTAAGGCCCCTGCCCCAACGCCTTGACCTGCACCTCGCCCAACCCGAGATGGTCAACCATCAGCTTTTCCAACGCCATGTCAAAGGCGACACCGTAAAACCCGACATTCATATGGCCGTTATAGTCGATCCATTCGGGCCGTACTTCAAAGCCGCGAATTTCCACAGGCGCGGCATACGGGCCATCATGCCCGCCAGGAGGTGTCGAAGTCGGCTGCATTTGGCCCCCTTTACTGTGCGTCTTCATCGTCAAGTATTGCCACGGCCCGGACAAATCCCGCAGAGGCCCCTTTTATCTTGAAGGGGAAACAGGAAATCTCGAACCCGGTGGGCGGCAAATTTTCCAGATTGGTCAGCTTTTCCAAGTGGCAATACCCGATATCCATCGACGCGCGGTGTCCTTCCCAGATAATAGATGGATCTCGGGTCTCAGCGTATTCCTGAGCGGTGAGCGGAAACGGGGCATCCCAGCTCCAGGCGTCGGTGCCGGTGACACGCACGCCACGTTCAGTCAGAAAAAGCGTCGCCTCGCGCCCCATTCCACATCCTTTGGCCAGATAATCCGGCGCGCCATAACGTGTCCCTGCAGCAGTGTTGACCACGACGATATCCAAGGGGCAAAGCTCGTGGCCGATGCGCTTCAATTCGGCTTCGACATCTGCCGCGGTAACGACATACCCATCCTCGAAGTGTCGAAAGTCCAGCTTGACGCCGGGGTTCATGCACCATTCCAACGGCACTTCGTCGATGGTTATTGCCCGTTCACCTTTGTTCATCGTGGAATGATGGTGATACGGCGCATCCAGATGCGTGCCGTTGTGGGTCGCGATCTGCAACCGTTCGATTGCCCATCCTTCACCGTTCGGCAGGTCTTGCCGTTCCAGACCCGGAAAGAAAGACATGACCTGTTCTGCCGTCTGATCATGGGTCAGATATTCAATTTGCGGCAACATGATTGGCGGGTCAGACACGATCCCGGTTTCCAACGGAACGGACAGATCGACGAAACGGCGTGCCATAAGAAATTCCTCCACCAACATCTACGACAGGGTTGGTCGAGCGCAAGCGCCTGTCAAGAAAAGAAAAAGGCGACCCGTCTGGCCGCCTTCTTTGCTTGATATGTATTGGGTTCACTCAGCCGCAACTGCGCCTTCGATCTTCTCGACGCGAATGGCCGAGAATTTGAACTCGGGGATTTTGCCATAAGGGTCGATGGCTGAGTTTGTCAGGATGTTCGCCGCCGCCTCAACATAGGCAAACGGGATGAACACCATATCCTCGGCAATCGCCCGGTCCGCGCGGACCATGATCTCAATCGAACCACGGCGTGTGGTCAGGCGGATCATGTCGCCCGGCTCGATGCCCATCAGCTTGAGCGTACGTGGATTCATCGAACAGTTCGCCTCGGGCTCAACCGCGTCCAGAACATTGGACCGGCGGGTCATTGAGCCGGTGTGCCAATGTTCCAGCTGACGGCCAGTGGTGGCGATCATCGGGTATTCCTCGTCCGGGGCCTCATCCGGCGGAATGACGCTGGCGGGGGTGAACTTCGCCTTACCGCCCGAGCGGGGGAAACCATCCCCGAACACGATGGCCTGACCCGGGTCGGTTTCGCTGAGCGACGGGTAGGTAATCGTCTCGGTCTCCAGACGCTCCCACGTGATGTTGTCAAGCGATGCCATGGTCAGTTTCATCTCGGCAAAGACCTGAGAGACATCGGTGTAATCCCAGTTCAGCCCGATGCGCTGTGCCAGCTCGACCGTGATCTTCCAATCTTCGCGCGCTTCTCCCGGGGGGGTAACGGCAGGCCGTACACGCTGTACCTGACGGTTGGTGTTCGACACCGTGCCGTTCTTTTCATAGAGCGCCGAGGCAGGCAGGATGATATCGGCATAGTTCGCCGTCTCGGTCAGGAAGATGTCCTGCACGATCATCAGATCCAGTTTGGCCAGCGCCGCGCGGGCGTGGTTCACATCCGGGTCGGACATGGCCGGGTTTTCACCCTGAATATACATGCCCTTGATGTTGCCCGCATAGGCCTGATCGATGATTTCGGTCACCGTCAGACCCTTCTCGTTCGAGAAGTCATCCGAATGCCAGACATCATTGAATCTGGCGCGAACGCCGTCGTCAGTCACCGACTGATAGTCCGGCAGGAACATCGGGATCAGGCCCGCATCCGATGCGCCCTGCACGTTGTTTTGCCCCCGCAGCGGGTGCAGCCCAGCGCCGGGTTTACCGACATTGCCCGTCATCAGAGCCAGCGAAATCAGGCAGCGCGAGTTGTCGGTGCCGTGGATGTGCTGGCTGACGCCCATGCCCCAGAAGATCAGGCCAGCTTTGGCCTGCGCAAAGGTACGCGCGACACGGCGCAGCTGATCCGGTTCAATACCACAGATCGGTGCCATCGCTTCGGGCGTGAAGGCGCGCAGGTGTTCTTTCTCGGCCTCCCAGTTCTCGGTCCAGCGGTGGATGTACTGGCTGTCATACAACTCTTCCTCAACGATCACGTTCATGATCGCGTTGAGCATCGAGACATCGGCCCCTGGACGGAACTGCAGCATTTCATCCGCGAACTTGCGCATACCAACGCCACGGGGGTCCATAACGATCAGTTTGCCGCCACGCTTGGCGAACTGCTTGAAATAGGTCGCCGCGACAGGGTGGTTCTCGATCGGGTTCGAACCGATGATGATCGCCACATCGGCGTTTTCGATCTCGTTAAAGGTCGCCGTCACCGCGCCCGAACCCACATTCTCGATCAGCGCCGCAACGGATGAAGCGTGGCACAGACGGGTGCAGTGATCGACGTTGTTGTGCTTGAAGCCCTGACGGATGAACTTCTGGAACAGGTACGCCTCTTCGTTGGTACACTTGGCCGAACCGAAGCCCGCAACCGAACGTGGGTCTTCGGCGCGCAGGGCCATCAGCTTGGTCGCGGCCAGATCCATCGCCTCTTCCCAGGTCGTCTCGCGGAAATGGGTCGACAGGTTGCCCGGATCAACGTTCAGCCCCTTGGCGGGCGCATCCTCGCGCCGGATCAAAGGTTTGGTCAGGCGGTGCGGGTGGTGGATGTAGTCAAAGCCAAAGCGACCTTTGACGCACAAACGACCTTCGTTTGCGGGGCCGTTGATGCCCTCGACATACTTCACCTTGCCGTCCTTGACCTTCAGCGACACTTTGCAGCCCACACCGCAGAACGGGCAGACGCTTTCGGTTTCGCTATCATAATCCTTGCTGTCCCCCTGCTGCTGATCGTCCAGCACGGTGGCAGGCATCAGCGCACCGGTGGGGCAGGCCTGAACACATTCACCGCAAGCAACACAGGAGGAGGTACCCATCGGGTCATTCTGGTCGAACACCACCTGCGCGGTATGACCGCGACCAGCCATGCCAATCACGTCATTCACCTGCACTTCGCGGCAGGCCCGAACACAAAGGGTGCAGTTGATACACGCATCCAGATTGACACGCATCGCCACATGGCTGTCATCCAAAAGCGGGATATTCTCGGCCTCTTTCGCAGGAAAACGGCTGTCGCTGACATCGTTCAGCTTGGCCATATCCCAGAAATGGCTGGATACGTCATGCGGCTGCTCGGGCTGATCGGCCACCAGTAGTTCCATCACCATGGCGCGCGATTTTTCGGCGCGGTCGGTGTCGGTCTTGACCACCATCCCATCGGCCGCCGGGCGGATGCACGAGGCGACCAGGGTGCGCTCGCCCTCCACCTCGACCATGCAGGCGCGACAGTTGCCATCGGGGCGGTATCCCGGTGCAGGCTTGTGGCATAGATGCGGGATCACCAGGCCCCGGCCATTGGCCGCTTCCCAGATCGTGGTGCCCGCGGGCACGGTGACGTCATCGCCGTTCAGGTTGAAGGTGACGGTCTTGGTTGGGCTTGCGTCAAGCATGGCTCTGTCTCCCTTCAGATTTCGTCAGCGAAATGTTTCATGACCAGGCGGATCGGATTCGGGGCCGCCTGCCCCAGACCGCAGATCGAGGCATCGCCCATGACCTGACACAGATCTTCCAACAGATCGGTATCCCACTTGTCGGCCTGCATCAGCTTTACCGCCTTTTCGCAACCTGCCCGGCAAGGTGTGCACTGGCCACAGCTTTCATCCTCGAAGAACCGCAGCATGTTAATCGCTGCATCGCGGGCGGTGTCCTGATCGGACAGAACCACAACGGCGGCCGACCCGATGAAAGTGCCAAGCGGCTGAAGCGTGTCGAAGTCGAGCGGGACGTCGTCAATGCTCGAGGGGAGAAGACCAGACGACGGCCCGCCCGGTTGATACGCCTTGAACACATGGCCATCAGCCATGCCGCCGGCGGCATCAATCACATCAAGAATGGTCGAACCTGCGGGCAGCAGGTAAACGCCCGGCTTCGCCACACGCCCCGAGACCGAATAGCTGCGCAGGCCCTTGCGGCCGTTCTTTTCAACAGAGTTCAGAATCTGCGGCCCTTCGCGGCAGATTTTTGAGACCCAATACAGCGTCTCGACATTGTGCACCAAGGTCGGACGGTTAAAGACCCCAACCTGCGCCACGAACGGAGGACGGTGGCGCGGCAGGCCCTTCTTGCCCTCGATCGATTCGATCATCGCGGATTCTTCACCGCAGATATAGGCACCGGCTCCCCGGCGCAGGTCGATGTAACCCTTTGCGAC
This sequence comes from Ruegeria sp. AE4, assembly GCF_056542185.1. Classification (NCBI taxonomy): domain Bacteria; kingdom Pseudomonadati; phylum Pseudomonadota; class Alphaproteobacteria; order Rhodobacterales; family Roseobacteraceae; genus Ruegeria; species Ruegeria sp. AE4. Next base: position 55,480 of record NZ_JBQFZK010000009.1, read on the forward strand.
GATACCGGCATTTTCCAATGCCGCAATCTCACGGCGCAGAATTTCCAGCACTGCCGGGTATTCGTCGCGCATGTAGATGAAGCAGGTCTCGGCCTCGACTGCCCAGGCGGCGATCAGCATACCTTCGAGGAAGACATGCGGCGTGCGCTCCAGATAATAGCGGTCTTTGAACGTGCCGGGCTCACCCTCGTCGCCGTTTACCGCCAGATAGCGCGGACCTTCGTTCATACGAACAAAGCCCCATTTCTTACCCGACGGGAAGCCAGCGCCGCCCAGACCACGCAGGCCCGAGGACAGGACGTCTTCTTGCACCTGTTCCCAATCACCGCCGTCGCGCAGCTCTTTAAGCTTGGCGTAACCGCCTTCGGCCTCATAGGCCGCGAAGGTTTCGTAGTCAGGCAGATGTGCGTGGGTGTCATCGGCAGCAATCGCAGCCTGGACCTTTTCTGGGGTCGCATGGTCAATATGGTTGTGGCCAATCTCCAATACCGGAGCGGTATCGCAACGCCCCATGCAGGGCGCGCGAACAACGCGAACTTCGGCAGGGTCCAAACCATCTTCCAGCGCCTTCTGCAACTGCTGGGCACCAGCCATTTCGCAGGAGAGGGAATCACAAACCCGGATGGTCAACGCCGGAGGTGGCGTCTCACCTTCTTTCACCACATCAAAATGGGCATAGAAAGTCGCGGTTTCGTAGATCTCGGCCTGACCGATCCGCATCTCGACGGCCAATGCCGCGATATGGTCGGCGCTGATATGACCGTGTTCGTCCTGAATCAAATGCAGGAATTCGATCAACAGATCGCGGCGGCGCGGACGATCGCCCAGCAGGCGTGTGATTTCAGCCTGCGCCTCATCCGTGAACTGACGGCCTTTGGGTGTGTGCCGCCCCTTGCCTTTACCTGACTTCCAGACGCCCTTGGGTGTGCCTGATGGCTTGGTATCTAATGGTGCCATGATGCCCTCCGATTGAGGTTCCGTCTCTCATCAGGCAAACATATCGTCAAATCGCTTTTGGCAATCGCACGATAACGACACCTTATCACCGCAAAGAGGTCACCACATCCCGCAAAGCCTTGACCGTCGGCAACTCGGGGTCGCGGCTGAGGGTCGCCAGACAAATCGGTTTGCTGACAACAGGTTCGATCAGCGGCAACACTTTCGTTCCCTTCAAATCGCCCAGCGCACGTACCAGAACCCGAGGAACAACCGTCGCCGCCAGCCCCTCCCGCACCATGACCATCGAAGCCGTGAAACCGCTGGTTTCGGCAACGATATCGGGGTGCAGCCCCTGTTCGGCAAACACCCGGTCCAGAATACGCCGGTTCTGCATCTGCGGCTCCAAAAGGCTGAGCGGAAATTCTGCGACCTGCGCCCACGGAATCGGGCCGCTTTGGTCCGTCAGATTCGTGGGCACCAACAACACATAGGTTTCCTCGTAAAGAGGCTGAACCTGCCGGAAGTCCGTGCCAATGCTGTCACCATAAGTCACCCCGGCATCAAGGCTGCCTTCGTCCAGCCGGTGCTGAATTGCGGTGGCAGACATGGTTTCAATGCGTGTGACGATACGAGGATGCGCGTCACGCAGCCTTTTGACCAACCGTCCCGTGAAGGCGATTGCGGTCGGGATCACGCCGAGGATCAGTGTACCCGTAATCTCGCCCTTGGCAGCAAGCACCTGCTGTTCCAGCGCCTTGGTGTCGTCCAGAATGCGCCGCGCCCGCTGGACAATCATCTCGCCCTCTTCGGTCAGCCCTTGAAAGCGGTTGGCGCGACGGACGATTGAGACACCCAATCGATCCTCAAGATTGCGGATGCGCATAGAAAACGCAGGCTGTGAAATCCCGCACTCCTCGGCCGCCTTGGCAAAATGCCGATGCCGCGCCAAAGCGCTGAGCAGTTGCAGGTCGCGGATTTCGATCAAGGAAAGCTCCAATGCTGCGGATAGGGCAGGATACCCCGCTCACCCGACAGGAACAGCCCAATTGATCAGGTATTAAACAAAAAGTGCATCACATCGCCGTCCTTGACGATATAGCCTTTACCCTCTGCCCGCATCTTACCCGCCTCTTTCGCGCCGTGTTCGCCATTGGCAGCGACATAGTCGTCATAGGCGATGGTCTCGGCGCGGATGAAGCCCTTTTCGAAATCGCCATGGATCACACCTGCTGCTTGCGGTGCAGCGGTGCCGGTGCGGATGGTCCAGGCGCGGGCCTCTTTCGGGCCGACGGTGAAATAGGTTTCCAGCTTTAGCAGATCGTAACCGGCGCGGATCAGACGGTCCAGGCCGGGCTCTTCCAGTCCCATTTCCTCAAGGAACATCTGGGCTTCGCCCTCATCCAGCAGGCTGATTTCTTCTTCGATCTTGGCGCTGATAATCACATGGGCATTGCCCTGAGCAGCAGCCATACCGGCCACGCGGGCAGAGAATTCGTTGCCTTTTGCGGCGTCTTCCTCGGACACGTTGCAGACGTACAGAACCGGTTTGGTGGTCAGAAGTTGCAACATCGTCCACGCCTTGGCGTCTTCGTCGCTGACGTCGACCAGACGTGCGGGCTTGCCGCTTTCCAGCATGGCCTGCGCCTGGGCCAGCAGGCGATCCTGCTGCTGCGCTTCTTTGTCGTTGCCCTTCAGCTTGCGCACCAGATTGGCCCGACGCTTTTCGATGCTTTCCAAATCGGCCAGCATCAACTCGGTTTCGATCGTGTCAGCGTCCGCAACCGGATCAACGCGCCCGTCTACATGTGTCACGTCGCCGTCTTCGAAACAGCGCAGCACATGGGCAATCGCATCCGTTTCGCGAATGTTCGCCAGAAACTGGTTGCCCAGCCCTTCGCCCTTTGACGCGCCTTTTACCAGACCCGCGATATCCACAAAAGTCATCCGCGTTGGGATGATCTGTTTTGAGGATGCAATCGCCGCCAACTTGTCGAGGCGGGCGTCGGGAACCGCAACATCCCCGACATTTGGCTCGATGGTGCAGAACGGGAAGTTCGCGGCCTGCGCAGCTGCGGTTTTGGTCAGCGCATTGAACAGGGTCGACTTGCCGACATTCGGCAGACCCACGATTCCCATTTTAAAGCCCATCACGGCCTCCTGCATAGAATACGATCGCAGCTTCTATGCAGGTCCGCCTGATTGCGCAAGGGATTGCTGGCGGCACCTTTGCCGAGTCCATTTCGCCACATCACAAAATTGTTTGGAAAACGTGTTCTTGCCGAAATTGAAAAACGACGGCTACGAATACCAGTTAATAGCGCACGATCACTTTTTGTTGGCGGACACAGATGAAACACTTTTTTCTTGCAACCGTACTGGCGGCAACGGCCTGCGCGTCAGCCCAAGCCCAGACCGTTGTTTTTGGTGCCGGATACGCGGACTATTCTGAAGACACATCTGAAGATCAGGGTCTGATCTCGATCGAATACCACCACACGCCATTTCATCAGGCCACGCGGTTTCGCGCCGGTTTGGGCGCGGCCCTAACCGTAGATGAGGATGGGGACACGCATATCGGCGCGGGCCTGATCGGGCAGTATGCGCTAAGCGATCGCTGGTTCGTGGAAGGCAGCGTGATGCCTGGGTATTATAACGCCAGCAACGACCTGAATGATTTGGGGGGCGATTTCCAGATTCGCAGCCTTTTGGGACTTGGCTATAACCTGAACAATGGCAATAGCGTGTCTGTCGCACTTACCCATAAATCCAACGCCAGCACAAATGACGAGAACCCGGGCGTGAATGCCCTGCTGGTACGCTATCATCTGGGCTTCTGATCCATTCCTGTCCGGGCGGGATTGATTTTCGGTCAAAGTTTCTGCACATCAGGTCGAAACCCGAGTGCAAGGACATCCGATGACCCGTATCGACGCCAAGTTCGCCGCCCTGAAAGCTGAAGGCAAGAAGGCCTTTGTCGCCTATGTCATGGCCGGGGATCCCGACTATGACACTTCGCTTGAAGTGGTCAAAGGCCTGCCTGGTGCTGGCGTGGATGTTATCGAGCTGGGCCTGCCCTTTACCGACCCGATGGCCGACGGCCCTACTATTCAGGCCGCAGGCCAACGTGCGCTTGAGCGGGGCATGACCTTGCAACGCACATTGGATCTGGCACGAACGTTTCGGGAAACGGACGATACAACCCCCATTGTCCTGATGGGGTATTACAACCCAATCTACAGCCGGGGTGTTGACGCGTTTCTGGCCGATGCAAAAGCGGCAGGGATTGACGGTTTGATCGTGGTGGACCTTCCCCCCGAGGAGGACGCAGAACTCTGCCTGCCCGCGCAAGCGGCAGGTCTGAATTTTATTCGCCTGGCGACCCCGACTACGGATGACAAACGCCTGCCACGTGTTCTGCAAAACACTTCTGGCTTTGTTTATTATGTCTCGATCACCGGGATCACTGGCGCAGCCGAGGCAGAAGCAACCGATGTTGGCCCCGAGGTTGCCCGCATCAAGGCCGCGACCGATCTGCCGGTGATCGTGGGGTTCGGGATCAACACGCCTGAGAAATCGCGCAATATTGCCTCGGTGTCGGATGGCGCGGTGGTCGGGTCAGCGATCGTCAGCCAGATCGGCGCAGGTAAACCTGTGGCCGACGTGCTGACCTTTGTGAAATCTCTTTCGGATGGCGCGCACAGCGCCTGATTTCGCAGCCAACATGCGAGAATGATGACCCGTCGCGGATACCGCGGCGGGTTTTTTGTGACCCTTCACTGTGACGTCAAGACATTGCAGCCTTGGGAATGAATTGGTAAGGAAAACTAACCAAAGTGAGCGGAGCCCTGTTTTCATGCCTGTGATCACCAATATCGAAGACCTCAAACGCATATATGAACGCCGCGTGCCTCGTATGTTCTATGACTACGCCGAAAGCGGCAGCTGGACAGAACAGACCTTTCGCGACAACAGCACCGACTTCGAAAAAATTCGCCTGCGCCAAAGGGTTGCGGTCGACATGTCCGGTCGGTCGACAACTTCGCAAATGATTGGCGAAGACGTTTCAATGCCTGTTGCGCTTGCCCCGGTCGGGTTGACGGGGATGCAACATGCAGACGGAGAGATGAAGGCCGCCAAAGCCGCCGAGGAATTTGGTGTGCCCTTTACGCTGTCCACCATGTCCATCAACTCTATCGAAGATGTGGCCGGATATACCAACAAACCATTCTGGTTCCAGCTTTATACGATGAAGGACACGGACTACATCAACCGCCTGATCCAGCGAGCAAAAGACGCCAAATGTTCCGCACTGGTAATCACGCTCGACCTGCAAATTCTGGGCCAACGGCACAAGGACCTGAAAAACGGTCTGTCGGCCCCGCCCAAACTGACCGCAAAAACCATCGCCAACCTGATGACCAAATGGGCCTGGGGCATTGAAATGCTGCGGGCCCAGCGGCGCGAGTTCGGCAATATCGTGGGGCATGTGCATGGTATTTCGGACGCGTCTTCATTGGGGGCCTGGACCGCAGAACAGTTTGACCCCAGCCTCGACTGGTCGAAGGTTGAAAAACTGATGGAGCAATGGGGCGGGAAAGTGATCCTTAAGGGCATCCTTGATGCGGATGACGCAAGGATGGCCGCCAAGCTGGGTGCCGATGCCATTGTCGTGTCAAACCATGGTGGGCGTCAGCTTGACGGCGCGCTAAGCTCGATTCGTGTCCTGCCCGAGATCATGGATGCGGTTGGGGGCGATATCGAGGTGCATTTGGACAGCGGTATCCGATCCGGACAAGACGTGCTCAAAGCCTTAGCGCTTGGGGCCAAAGGGACCTATGTTGGCCGCGCGTTTGTGTATGGTCTGGGTGCCATGGGTCAGAAAGGTGTCACCACGGCGCTTGAGCTGATCCAGAGGGAGCTTGATACGACAATGGCGCTTTGTGGTGAGAAAAATGTGGCTGCGTTGGGGCGTCACAATCTGCTGATACCTGAAAACTTCGGGGGTCGCTGGCAAGCGTAACCGGTCAATCAGGGGGCTCTGCCCCCGACGCCCGTTCCGGGCGCCTCCCCCGGGATATTTTTGGCCAGATGAAGCTGGGGATCCTTCAATCGTCCACCCGATAATACTCCAGGACAGGCGATAGAACCCAGCCGAACGGCACGGCAAGAAATACCTCTTTCCAAATCGGGTGAATCAAGCTAAGGACGCGGCTTCACGCGGGTATACAGCCTTGGAGGATGCCCGCCCTAACATTGGAGAATATATCATGGCTGGTGAGATTCCTGATCTCGTAGCTCTGGAACGGACGGGGACAGGCAAGGGCGCCGCTCGTCAAGCACGCCGCGACGGCATGGTTCCGGGCATCGTATTTGGTGGCGACAAAGAACCGTTGCCAATCCAGATCCCGTTCAACGTCTTGTTCAAGCGCCTGAAAGCGGGCCGGTTCAAGTCGACCTTGTGGAACCTGAAAGTTGAAGGCCACGATGACGTCCGCGTCATCTGCCGCGACGTTCAGCGTGATGTCGTCAAAGACCTGCCGACCCATCTGGACTTGATGCGCCTGCGCCGGACCACCAAGATCGCGTTGTTCATCCCCGTTGAGTTCATCAATGAAGGTGCGGCCCCTGGCATCAAAAAGGGTGGCGTTCTGACCGTTGTCCGCCCGGAAGTCGAACTGATGTGCACCGCCGGTGACATTCCTGAAAAGATCACCGTTGATCTGACCGGTCTGAACATCAATGACGTTGTGACCATTTCGTCGGTTGAACTGCCTGAGGGCACCAAACCAACCATCGACCGTGATTTTGTGATTGCCAACATCTCGGCGCCGACTGGTCTGTCCACCAGCGACGACGATGAAGATGGTGAAGTTGCAGCCGATGAAGTCGAAGTTGTCGGAAAAGAAGAAGAATAAGTCTGGAACAGTGTTTCCGACTTTGAAGCGGGGCTCGGGTGAGCCCCGTTTTTTTTTGCGGGTCCAATAATCGGGCCTGACTGGATTTCCTGACGATTTCCGGGCATGAAATGGCTTTGGAGCTACAGAGGCAAAACGGAAACATGAAGCTGTTTGTTGGATTGGGAAACCCGGGCCAGAAATATGCCCGGAACCGGCACAATATCGGGTTCATGGCCCTGGACCGGATCGCAGAAAATCACGGGTTTGGTCCCTGGAAATCGAAGTTTCAGGCCGAGATTTCGGAAGGTCGGCTTGGCACCGAGAAAGTCCTGCTGTTGAAACCGCAAACCTACATGAACCGATCGGGTCAATCCGTGGGTGAGGCGATGCGGTTTTACAAGCTCGAATCCACCGACGTTGTTGTATTTCATGACGAATTGGACCTTGCCCCGGGCAAGTTGCGCGTCAAGGCAGGGGGCGGGCACGCCGGGCATAACGGTCTGCGCTCGATCCATGAGCATATCGGGGCGGCCTATGACCGTGTACGCCTTGGGATCGGACATCCGGGCCGCAAGGAAATGGTTTCGGGGTACGTGCTCAGTGATTTTGCGAAATCCGAAACCAGCTGGCTGGACGACGTTCTTCGGGGTGTTTCGGACGGGGCTGCTTATCTGGCTCAGGACGAGGGCGGCAAGTTCATGAATGCAGTTGCATTGCGCACTGCCCCGCCGCGATCATCAAAGACCGCCGCACCAAAAGCCGACGCAGCTTCAACAGCCGCACCCGACGCCGCGGGCGACGACCGGTCTGCCATGCAGAAGCTTTTGGACAAATTCAGGTAGCACCCCGGCCTCTTTCCGTTACGTAGAGGTTGCAGAATGCAACCTCCCGCGTTCCAATACCGGCCAACTAGGGAGGCAATGCGATGAAATCCATATTGAAGTGGGTGCTGCGCATCGTACTGGCGCTGGTTCTGGCCGCCACTGCCGTCGGGCTGTGGAAGCGCGAAGAGTTGCAGCGCCTATTGGCCGTAAACTCGTTATTTTCGGAAGAGAAGATCGTTCACAATTTCTCGCATATGGATGAGGCTTTTCTGACCGTAAACCTGCCGCGCGGAGACGCGCCAACCTGGGACCTGCCTTATGGCGAAGGATTCGACTTGCCGGAAGGAACCGACAGCTGGATCGATGAACGATCGGTCACGTCGTTGCTGGTCATGCAGAACGGCAAGATCAGATTCGAGGAATATTATCTTGGCACCGGGCCGGATGACCGGAGGATTTCCTGGTCGGTCGCCAAAAGCTATCTTTCGGCGCTTTTCGGTGTCCTGCTGCAAGAGGGCGCAATCGGGTCGTTGGATGACCCGGTCGTCAAATATGCGCCCAAACTGAAAGGCAGCGCGTATGAAACCGCGTCGATCCGCAACGTGCTGAACATGGCAAGCGGCGTGACGTTTGATGAAGATTATCTCGACCCAAATTCCGACATCAACCGGATGGGGCGTGTGGTTGCCCTGGGCGGTGAGCTGGACGATTTTGCAGCCTCGCTGCAAGACAGCTTTGCGACGCCGGGTGAAACCTGGCAATACGTGTCGATCGACACCCATGTTCTGGGCATGGTGATACGCGGTGCGACCAGGCGGAACGTGGCAGATCTTCTGACGGAAAAGATCCTTCAACCGTTGGGGCTGGAGCGGGACGGATACTACATCACTGATGGTGCAGGGGTCGCTTTTGTTTTGGGGGGCCTCAACTTTACTACGCGCGATTTCGCCCGGTTCGGACAAATGATCCTGCAGGACGGCATCGCGAATGGAAAACAACTGGTTCCTGCCGAATGGATTTTCGAAGCCACCCAACCCAGCGCACCGACCGCACAAGGAGAGATCGGGTACGGGTATCAATGGTGGATTCCCCGCGGCGCGCATGAAGGAGAGTTTCTGGCCCGTGGCGTCTATGGGCAATACATCTATTTCAACCAGCCCAGGGGCGTTCTGATTGTGTCCACTGGTGCAGACAGGCTATTCCGTGAACCCGGCGTGAATGATCTTAACATCGAAATGTTCCGCAAGATTGCGGAAAGTCTGTAAGATGCCATTATGCAGAAACAAGAAAGTATCAATGTACTGGGTGGCGTTCTGGCCCCGTGCTCTCGCGACCCTTTGACAGGGTTTTTCCGGGATGGCGCGTGCAATACCTGCCCCGAGGATCAGGGCAGTCATACCGTCTGCGCCGTGATGACGGCCGAGTTTCTGGCATTCTCAAAATATGTCGGCAATGATCTGAGCACGGCGCGGCCCGAATTCGACTTTCCCGGCCTTCGCCCAGGCGACAGTTGGTGTTTATGCGCCAGCCGGTTTTTGCAAGCTCATGACGAAGGATGTGCGCCACAGGTTCATCTGGAGGCGACACATCAACGCGCGCTTGAGATCGTACCGCTCGACATTTTGCTTCAAAATAAGGCAAAGACCTGAAGGCCCACCAAAGGGGCGCACGGCTGATTCAGAATGCCATTTGCCAGATCAGGCTGACACTGTAGTTTTCAAAACCGCTTTCGCCGATACCATCATAGAACAGGTTTGCGGCCAGAAGGCTGTTGTTCTCCAGCCGGTAATCAAATCCCAGATCGGCACGGGCGCGGGCGGTGTCGCCAATGGGTGTCAAGCCAGGAACAGTGCCTGTGCCGGATGTTGTGCTCCAAATACCAGACAGACCACCGGTCAGCATCATCTGACCGCGCGACACCTGGATTGGGTGACTGAAATCCATACCCAGCCGTGCAGTGGTCAGGCTGAAATCCTGGTGTGGGATCAGGTTGCCCAGACTATCGGTATAAGCCTCCTGATCGTCGCTGGCATAGCTAACATCCAGCAACGGCATAAGCGTCAGGTCACCGCGCTTGAACTCTCCGGTTACGCGCGACTGGATCAGCCAGCGTTCACTATCGAAACTGTCGGTATAGGTGCCCAGTGGAGAAATGTCGTTATCAGCCTGACCGTACAGAACACGCCCTTCGAAAAACACTGGCTGGTTGGGCAGTTTGGCGACGACATAAGGTCCGACCAGCCACCCTGTGCCATCCACGCTGGCCGGGCCGTTTTCGGTTTCGGCATAATCGATCTGCAGCATGGCGCCGATCAGAAGGTTCGAGTTCACCCAGCCATGCGCCCCCACCACGGCCAAGGCATAAGAACTGTCGTAATCGTTTTGCGAGCTCCAGTTCCCGGACAGATTGAACCAGACCGGTTGGGTTGGATCACTTGCAAATTTCAGATACCCCGATCCCTGCGTCACCGACGAGTCCAGCGCACCTGATCCTGATTGCTGAAGAAACTGCGTCAGCTCTGGCTGATTGGTCACGAGGCTGTTGGCCCGGGCGTTCTGAAAGGCCTGCACCAGTCGCTGTGTGTCCGTTACACCCTGTTGTGTGCTGACCCTGTTGGACGCAAGGTTCAGGTTCCCGGCGGCATCCGAAAAAACGCCTGCGGGAATAAACAGCTCAATTGTACCGTTACTTTGCGCAGTCAGCGTTGCGACATAATTGGATCCGGACCCAGTCAGGGTGGCGGACGCATTGGTGACCGACAAGTCGCCCACCGTGAAATCTGTGCTGGGTTCACTAAGTGTGATCACCGCTTGGAACGTTCCGTTGCCGATTGTTGTCAGTGCACCGATTGAGGCAGTCGGCTGCGTCGTGTCGGCCAGCGTCCGCGTGTTGATAATCTGGGTATTCGTGACACCCGACAGCGCGATCTCATAAAGGTAAAGCGGCCCTCCCACGGTTTCGCGCGCGGTGAACATGACCCCAAGATAGCCATCAGCGGCGTAAGTTGAGTCCGCTCCGTTCTGGCTGAGTATAGTCGCGCCAATATATCCAAGATTGGCCAATCCTGCTGGCGTAATAGCAGGTTGAGTCAAAACACCATTGTTGAAATAGAACGATCCTCCCGGGCCTTCTCCCGAGCCGCCCAACGACATGAACGCTGTCGCAGTGCCTTGTAGATTAGAAAAGAAAATCTGCCCGCCGTTGGGTGTTGCGACTGTCTGGGACGGAAACGAAGGGTTGCCAAACGCCAGACCCTCTTTGACGCTTCCCATCAAAAGCGCGGAAACCAAAAGACCCAGGCACGACAGCCTCGTAATTGCGGACCAAACCATATTACCTCCTACAGCACCGCGTGGGTGCCAAACACCAGAGTGCCTGGGGTTAAAATCGCATCCCAAGCAGCGTCATCCTTGCCCCATCTTCGCAGAGACATCCCCAGAACCGACCGCAAATCGCCGGTTAATGAGAAGTTAATTCAATTGGAAGACGCTGTATAGAACGCGGCAGGAATCAACTGGGGCGTGCGGGACACGTCGTGTTGTTGGAACAACCGGGTTTTGACCTGGACCCAATCTCAAACGGCTTGAAACACCCAATATTTACAGTGTCGTCGCGCGAAGAAGGAAACCTGAGGCAGGCTGCGCTGGAAAATCACCTGCAAAGACAGAAAGGACATAGTCACTGACAGTCCAGCAATTTTGCAACAGTACGGCACCGCTTGCTACACTGATCTCCAATTGGAAACCTTCGGGCGCAGGTTGAACGGGGTAATATCGCTTGTGGACGATTCTTTAACCGGGCTCCGTCGGGTCCAAAAAGATCGCCTGCGAGGGCCAACATACGGTGACAAAACCGGATGCCACACCAGGGCAGGAACAACAATCCGTCTGCGCCCGTTAAAACACCAATTAGATCCGAAGGCCATTTCGGAGCAGCATTACAATCACGGGTGGACCGAAGGGTGTTCCGGCAGCTTGATTGGTCGAGATTGTAAACCGGGGCATGTGGCCCCGGTTCGAAATCAACCGGCCGTGCGGCCCTCGGTGTCAGACATGTCAAAGTTCAGGTATTTTGCGACGGTCTGAACATCCTTGTCACCACGTCCACACATGTTCATGCAGATCAGGTGGTCCTTGGGCAACTCGGGCGCGATCTTCATGACATGCGCCAGAGCGTGGCTGGGTTCCAGCGCCGGAATGATACCCTCAGTGGCGCAGCACAGCTGGAATGCCTCAAGCGCTTCCTTGTCGGTAATCGAGACGTAAGTCGCGCGACCAACCTCATGCAACCAGGAATGTTCGGGCCCGATACCCGGATAGTCCAGACCGGCCGAGATCGAATAGCCTTCCAGAATCTGCCCGTCATCATCCTGCAGCAGATAGGTGCGGTTGCCATGCAGAACGCCCGGACGACCGCCTGTCAGCGAGGCGCAATGCTCCATCTTTTCGTTTACACCTTTACCGCCGGCCTCGACACCGATGATGTTGACGTCCTTGTCATCAAGGAAAGGATAGAACAGACCCATCGCGTTCGAGCCGCCGCCGATTGCCGCAATGATAGTGTCGGGCAGACGGCCTTCGGCCTTCATCATCTGCTCTTTCGCTTCCTTGCCAATGATCGACTGGAAATCACGCACCATCGCCGGGTATGGGTGCGGACCGGCCACTGTGCCGATGCAGTAGAACGTATCGCGCACATTGGTCACCCAGTCACGCAGCGCGTCATTCATCGCGTCCTTCAGCGTACCGCGACCCGAGGTCACAGGGATCACCTCGGCCCCCAGCAGGCGCATACGAAACACGTTCGGGGCCTGACGTTGCACGTCATGGGCACCCATATAGACGATGCATTTCAAACCAAATTTCGCGCAGACCGTGGCTGTGGCCACACCGTGCTGCCCTGCCCCGGTCTCGGCAATGATCCGGGTCTTGCCCATGCGTCGCGCCAGAATGATCTGGCCCAGCACGTTGTTGATCTTGTGTGCGCCGGTGTGGTTCAGCTCATCACGTTTCAGATAGATCTTCGCCCCGCCCAGATGCTCGGTCAGGCGTTCCGCGAAATACAGAGGTGAGGGGCGGCCCACATAGTTGGCCCACAGATCATCCATCTCGGCCCAGAAGGTCGGATCATCCTTGGCTTTGTTGTATTCCTCTTCCAGTGACAGGATCAGCGGCATCAGCGTTTCGCTGACAAAACGCCCGCCGAATATGCCAAAGCGCCCTTGCTCGTCAGGGCCGGACATGAAGGAATTGAAAAGATCGTTGGCCATGGGTGTCTCCCTCGTCGTACCTGACTTTCATAGGTGGTCGTCGCGGGATTTGCCATGGCAAAACGCACCATGTCGCCCCCTGGCAGCGGCAAACAAAATCAGCGTGTCGCGTCGATAAATGCCTGTATCAGTCCAGCGTCCTTTACGCCCGGCGCGCTTTCAACACCCGACGCCACATCGACTTGCCGCGCACCCGTCATGCGGATCGCCTCAGCGACATTGTCTGGGTTCAGACCACCGGACAACATCCACGGCCTGCGCCAATATTTTCGACCTGCCAGCAGCCGCCAGTCAAAAGGAAGACCGTTGCCGCCGGGAAGTTCCGAATTCTTCGGCGGCTTTGCATCGATCAGAAGCTGGTCTGCAACTTCGGAATACAGATCAATCGCAGCCAAATCCTCGGCCTCGGCAACACCGATCGCCTTGATGACGGGCAGGCCATAGCGCTGCTTGATCTCTGCCACACGCTCGGGGCTCTCTCCGCCGTGAAGCTGCAACATATCCAGCGGAACCCCCGCGACAATCTCATCAAGCTGCGCGTCCGAGAAATTCACGGCCAGAGCGACCTTGGCGACGCCGACTGGTACTTCGGCGGCCAACGCCGCGGCTTGCGGTATCGGTGCGTAACGGGGCGATTTGGGAAAAAAGTTGAACCCGACATAGCGCGCACCGGCTGCAACGGCTGCGCGCACATGTTCTGAGGCGGTCAAACCGCAGATTTTAACGGACACATCGGTAGACATAAGCCTCAGCTGGCCTCGTCAAGCAGGGCCAGAACATCATCCTTACCCTCGTTCTGCTTTTTCTTGAGCTTCTTGACCTCGCGTTCAAGCTTGCGGACCTCGCCCTTTTTCACGGTCGCATCGCGGCGGTGTTTGTGTTCCCGCAGCCATTCCCACATGAAACCGATGATCAAACCGGCGACAACACCGCCCAGAACGACCAGAAAAAGTGGTAAAGAGGTACTGACGTTAAAGCCCAGAAGCTCGGCCAGAGCATCGGGCATCAGTTTCAGTTCTACAGACTGAACATTTGCCAAGGAAACGGAAATCAGAACGATCCCGAGAGTCCCAAGAAAAGCATATCGAAGGTAACGCATCATGAGGTCAGGCTTTACCGTTCAAACGATCCCTGAGCAACTTACCAGTTTTGAAAAATGGTACACATTTTTCTTCGACCTGAACGGTTTCACCGGTACGGGGGTTGCGCCCAACGCGGGCATCCCGCTTTTTCACCGAAAAGGCACCAAAGCCACGCAGTTCGACCCGGTCGCCGCGCGCCATGGCATCGGTGACTTCTTCGAACACGGTGTTCACAATCCGCTCGACATCACGCTGATAGAGATGCGGGTTTTCGTCAGCGATTTTCTGAATCAGTTCTGAACGGATCATTCGTGATACCCTCCCAGGCAGCCGGTGTGACAGGTCTACTGTTTTGACAGTATAGGAAAAAACCCAGAACGGGGGAACGGATACTCTGCGTGTTGAGGCTTTATTTTGCCATATTCTCACGCGAAATTTTGCCCGACAGGCCGATTTACACACTTCAAGCGCGAACATTATCGAGTTTAAGCAACGTGTTTGGAACATGTTGATTCGCAACAAAAACGGCCCCGCACTTCCATGCGAGGCCGTAAATCATGCTTGGGATGCGCCCCAGGCTTAGTCGCCCGACTTCAGCGCTGCGCCCAGAATGTCGCCCAGCGACGCGCCCGAGTCGGAAGAACCGTACTGTTCCACGGCTTCTTTCTCTTCTGCGATCTCGCGTGCCTTGATCGACAGACCCAGACGACGGGTCTTGCTGTCGACGTTGGTTACGCGGACATCAACCTTGTCACCGACCGAGAAACGCTCGGGGCGCTGTTCGGAACGGTCACGCGACAGGTCGGAACGACGGATGAACGACTTCATGCCTTCGTACTCGACCTCGATGCCGCCATCTTCGATTGCAGTCACTTCGACAGTGATGACCGAGCCACGCTTCACGCCGCCAACGGCTTCTGCGAACTTGTCACCGCCCAGAGCTTTGATCGACAATGAGATACGCTCTTTCTCGACATCCACTTCCGAGACAACGGCCGAAACCATGTCGCCTTTGCGGTAGTTCTGGATCGCATCCTCGCCACGCTCGTCCCAGGACAGGTCCGACAGGTGAACCATGCCGTCGATGTCTCCTTCGAGGCCGATGAACAGACCGAATTCGGTGATGTTCTTGACTTCGCCTTCGACTTCGGTGCCCTCGGGGTGGGTTTCTGCAAACACTTCCCATGGGTTGCGCTGAGTCTGCTTCAGGCCCAGAGACACGCGGCGCTTGGCACCGTCGATTTCCAGAACCATGACGTCGACTTCCTGGCTGGTCGAGACGATCTTGCCGGGGTGGACGTTTTTCTTGGTCCAGGACATCTCGGACACGTGCACCAGACCTTCGACACCGGCTTCCAGTTCGACGAATGCGCCGTAGTCGGTGATGTTGGTGACGCGACCCTGATGAACCGAGCCCAGAGGGTACTTGGCAGCAACCAGATCCCACGGATCTTCCTGAAGCTGCTTCATGCCCAGGCTGATGCGGTGGGTGTCTTTGTTGATCTTGATGACCTGAACCTTGATGGTTTCACCGATCGTCAGGATCTCGGACGGGTGGTTCACACGACGCCATGCCATGTCAGTGACGTGCAGCAGGCCATCTACGCCGCCCAGGTCAACGAATGCGCCGTATTCGGTGATGTTCTTGACCACGCCCTCGACGTTCTGACCTTCGGTCAGGTTGCCGATGACTTCGGCGCGCTGTTCGGCACGCGATTCTTCCAGGATTGCGCGGCGCGACACAACGATGTTGCCACGGCGGCGGTCCATTTTCAGGATCTGGAACGGCTGCTTCAGACCCATCAGCGGGCCTGCGTCGCGTACGGGGCGTACGTCAACCTGCGAACCGGGCAGGAACGCAACCGCGCCACCCAGATCGACGGTGAAGCCACCTTTGACGCGGCCAAAGATTGCACCATCGACACGCTGGTCGTCGGCATATGCTTTTTCCAGACGGTCCCATGCCTCTTCGCGGCGGGCCATCTCGCGCGAGATGACGGCTTCGCCACGGGCGTTTTCTGCGGCGCGCAAGTAAACTTCGACCTCGTCACCGACAGCGATTTCAGGGGCTTCGCCGGGATTTGCGAATTCTTTCAGATCAACGCGGCCTTCCATTTTATAGCCTACGTCGATGATGGCTTGACCGGCTTCAATCGCCAGAATCTTGCCTTTGACAACAGAACCCTCTTCGGGCGTGTCCATTTCGAAGCTTTCATTCAGGAGGGCTTCGAATTCCTCCATGGATGCGTTAGCCATGTGGCGTTCATTTCCTTTACAGTACGTTTTTGCTGGCCGAGCGGTTGTCTCCGCCGGTCTTGTTTCATGATGTCTTCAAGCGTGATCCGGTGCGCCCCTGAGCAAACAAACACAAAGGGCCGAGGTAACCCGGCCCTGCTCAGAAACGTCATCCGGACGTTGACCGCCCTTGTATCGACAGCGCGCGTATAGGCTGAATCTTGAGCCGGTGCAAGTGCAAAGCCTATGGTGCGCGGCAGCGCGCGCAGGAACTCCTGCCTAACGCTGATCCCCAATGCGATTTGGCAATCTGAACGATAGCGGATTCTGACTGAACAAGTCTGCATGGTCCGCGGCAGGTTCTTGTCAGAAGGAATCCTGGTACCGGGAACCGAACCACGCGGCTGAGCCTCAGCTTGCAACGCAAAGGTGATATGTCTCAACGTTCCGCGCGTCACCCAGCGCCCGGCTTCCTACGTCTCGGGATGGATGGTGGAGATTTGCAGATTGAACGCCAGCCATTCGCCTTTTTGTACGATCTGCAAGATCTGGTGGCGTATCTGAGATTAAACGTTCCGCATCCTTTCCCTAGCTTTGCCTTATCGGTCGACAAAGCGATCGACCCGAAACCAGAACCAAAGGGAAAATATCATGAAATCTCTCATCTTTGCCGCCATGGCGACTGCAGTTGCCCTGTCCACCCCAGCCTTTGCCGCTGACGAAATCAACGTGTCCAACGGCCTTTCAGCCGCCGGTGCGCCGCTGGCCGCGCATGGGGTTGATCTGGTTGCATTGGTCAATGATGGCAACCCGGTCGAAGGCTTCGCCACTCATTCGTCAACTTATGACGGAGCCTCCTATTATTTCACGTCCGCCGCGAACCGTGAAGCGTTCGAGGCAAACCCTGCCGCATACCTGCCGCAGCACGGTGGCTTCTGTTCGTTCGGCGTATCAGTCGGCAAGAAATTTGACGGTGACCCGGATCAATACCTTGTCGCAGACGGAAAATTGTTTCTGTTCCTGAACGCGGAAACCCGGGCAGCCTTTTTGAAGGACGTTGTCACCACCGCAAAAACGGCGGATGACCAATGGGTGAATATCAAAAGCGTCGCCGTGGGCGAGCTGTAAGACCTGACCCGTTTGCCCGCGGCGTTAACGCGTCGCGGGCAGTTTTGCGTTGATCACCTCAAGGGCTTTGGCCAACGCCGCCTCGATACTCAGATCGGTGGTGTCCAACTGCACGGCATCCTCAGCGGGTTTCATCGGAGCGGTGCTGCGCTCAGCATCCCGCGCGTCCCGTTCTCTGACGTCCGCCAGAACCTGTTCACGGGTTACGTCAGCGCCTTTTGCACTAAGCTCCAGGAAGCGCCGCTCGGCGCGCACTTCTGCACTGGCTGTTACAAACAGCTTCACTTCGGCATCTGGACAAATCACCGTGCCAATATCACGACCGTCCAGAACGGCCCCACCTGCCCTGCGGGAAAAGGCGCGCTGAAAATCGACCAAGGCAGCGCGAACCTCTGGAAGAACCGCCACTTTGGAAGCTGCCTGCGCAACGTCGGCCGTGCGCAGGTCGCCCTTCTCAAGCTCCTCTGCGGTCAGAGACTGCGCGGCTTCAATCGCGCTTTCCCCCTCAAGCGTACGCCTTCCGACAGCGCGATACAGCAAACCCGTGTCCAGATGAGCAAAGCCGAAATGCGCCGCCACGGCCTTTGATATCGTGCCCTTGCCCGCAGCCGCTGGTCCGTCAATGGCAACAGTGAAACTCAAGTGCGCTCTACCTTTGCACCCAGCGACTCCATCAGTGGTTCAAAGATCGGGAACGACGTCGCGATCGGGCCGCCGTCATCCACACTCACGGGGCTCTGTGCCCCCATACCCATCACCATGAACGACATGGCGATGCGGTGATCCAGAAAGCTCTCGCAGGTGCCTCCTCCCGGAACGTTGCCGATGCCCAGCCCTTCAACCGACCACCAGTCATCACCTTCGGCAACAGTCACCCCGTTGGCGCGCAGGCCACGCGCCATGGCGTCAATCCGGTCGCTTTCCTTCACGCGCAGCTCTTTCACGCCGCCCATCATCGTTGTGCCTGTGGCATTTGCAGCCACTACCGACAGAACCGGGTATTCATCGATCATTGAGGCGGCACGCTCGGAAGGAACGTCGATGCCTTTCATGTCGGGCGAGTACTTGGCGCGCAAATCGGCGACTGGCTCGCCCCCCTCTTCGCGTTCGTTTTCATAGGTCAGATCAGCGCCCATCTCGCGCAAGGTCGTAAAGAGGCCCGCGCGTGTGGGGTTCAAACCAATCCCAGGCACCAAAACATCGGATCCAGGTGTGATCAACGCCGCGCAAACCGGAAAAGCCGCACTGGACGGATCGCGCGGTACAGCGATGACCTGCGGCTTCAGTTCCGGGCGACCGGTCAAAGTGATAACTCGGCCCTCATCGGTATCCTCGACGGTGATCTCGGCACCAAATCCAGCCAGCATCCGTTCGGAATGGTCACGCGTGGCCTCTTTCTCGATCACAACGGTCTTTCCGGGAGCATTCAGACCCGCCAGCAGAACGGCAGATTTCACCTGCGCCGACGGCACAGGAACTTCGTATCGCACAGGGGTCGGGTCCGCCGCGCCAACGATGGTCATCGGCAAGCGCCCGCCGGATCGCCCAACCGATTCTGCCCCAAACAAGGCCAGAGGATCAGTTACACGCGCCATGGGGCGTTTGTTCAGGCTGGCATCACCGGTAAATGTCGCAGTGATCGGAGAGGTCGCCATCGCCCCCATGATCAGCCGCACGCCGGTTCCCGAGTTACCACAGTCGATCACCTGACCCGGTTCGGCGAAGCCACCGACACCCACGCCGTGCACTGTCCATTCCCCGTTTCCGTGATCTGTGACCTCAGCACCGAAGGCACGCATCGCCTTGGCGGTATCCAGAACGTCTTCGCCCTCCAGCAAGCCCGAAATCCGGGTTTCACCCACGGCCATTGCGCCAAGGATCAGCGACCGGTGCGAAATCGACTTGTCGCCGGGCACCTCTGCCATGCCGGTCAGCGGGCCGCAGGGATGCGAGGTCATCGGGATGGGCGTGCCGTGTCCGGACATGAGGGCTCCTTTTGCGCTATCAGTGCTCAAGCCGATTAGCGAATTGACGCCCGTTGGTCCAGCGGCAATCAGCCTTTGCGTCGGAAGGTCAGGTAATGAGGTGTCCGACCCTCGCGCAGCGCCTTCTGCTCGTATCGCGTGGAGATCCAGTCGTTCCACGGTTCGCGCCAGTCCGAAGGGCGTTCGGCCAGCAATTCAAACCCGGCGCGCGGAACCTCTTCCAATGTCTGACGCACGTAATCGGGAATGTCAGTAGCAACCCGGAAGATCGCCCCGGGTTTCAGCACCTTTGCCAATGGCTCAAGATGTTCCTGGGTTACAAATCGACGGCGATGATGCCGCGTTTTGGGCCATGGATCGGGATAGAGAAGGAACGCGCGCGAAATGCTGGCCTCTGGCAGCACGTCGAACAGATCGCGCGCATCGCCAGGGTGCACGGCGAGGTTTTCAACACCTGCCTGACGGATTTTGCCCAGCAGCATGGCAACACCGTTGATGTAAGGCTCGGCCCCGATGATGCCAATGTCAGGATTGTTTTGCGCCTGGTGCACCAGATGCTCACCACCGCCAAAGCCGACTTCCAACCAGACCGGTTTACCGCCGTACAGGCCATCCAGGTCCAGCGGCTTGCGTTCAGGGTTGGTGTCCCAGTCCACAGCGCCGGGTGACAAGGCGGCCAGATCTTCGTTCAGATAGGTCTTTTGACTGGGCTTCAGGGTCTTGCCCTTGAAGCGGCCATAAAAGTTTCTGCGCGGGCGTTGTGGGGTCTCGGTGCTCATGGCGGTGGCCATACTGCGCAGCGGAGTACGTTGCAAGAGCGTGCACCGCCCCAAAAGAAAAAGCGCGCCCCTGAAGGCGCGCTTTGGATTTTTCAGATCAAACTGCTGATTTCAGCGCGTCGACCAGATCAGTGCGTTCCCAGCTAAAACCGCCATCTGCATCCGGTTCGCGGCCAAAGTGCCCGTAAGCCGCTGTACGCTGGTAGATCGGCTTGTTCAGCTGAAGGTGCTGACGAATGCCGCGGGGTGTCAGATCCATGATCTGACCAACTGCTTTTTCGATCGCCGCATCTGCAACCTGACCCGTGCCATGCGTGTCTGCATAGATCGACAGCGGCTTCGATACGCCAATGGCATAGCTCAACTGAATGGTGCAGCGCTCGGCCATACCGGCGGCTACGACGTTTTTCGCCAGGTAGCGCGCGGCATAGGCCGCCGAACGGTCAACCTTGGTCGGGTCTTTGCCCGAGAAAGCACCGCCACCATGCGGGGCTGCGCCACCATAGGTATCCACGATGATCTTACGACCGGTCAATCCCGCGTCGCCATCCGGCCCGCCAATAACGAATTTGCCGGTCGGGTTGACGTGCCATTCGGTATCAGCCGACAGCCAGCCTTCGGGCAGAGTTTCACGGATATAGGGTTCAACGATGGCGCGGATGTCATCCGACGTCAGCGCCTCATCCAGATGCTGCGTCGACAGAACGATCGAGCTGACGCCGACCGGTTTGCCGTTTTGATAAACGACAGACAACTGAGATTTCGCATCCGGCCCCAGTGCAGGTTCGGTGCCGTTCTTGCGCACTTCGGCCAGACGCCGCAGGATTGCGTGCGAATACTGGATCGGCGCAGGCATAAGCGCAGGCGTCTCGGTTGTGGCAAAGCCAAACATGATGCCCTGGTCGCCAGCGCCTTCGTCCTTGTTGTCCGCGGCATCCACGCCCTGCGCGATATGGGCGGATTGTTCGTGCAGAAGGTTCGTCACCTCGACTGTTTCGTGGTGGAACTTGTCCTGCTCGTATCCGATGTCTTTCACGCACTCGCGCGCAATTTCGTCGATGCGGCTCATGTAGTCATGCAGTTTGTCCTTGTCCGACAGACCAACTTCGCCACCGATAACGATGCGGTTGGTCGTGGCAAAGGTTTCGCAGGCCACGCGCGCCTCAGGCTCTTCGTTTAGAAATGCATCAAGGACAGCATCCGAGATACGGTCACAGACCTTATCCGGGTGCCCTTCAGAAACGGATTCCGAAGTAAAAGTATAGTTCTGTCGGGACATAAATGTGCTCCATTAAGGTTTCTCCGCCACGCCAGGAAGCCGTTGTGGCAGACCACAGACGCATACGCTTGCCCAAAGTTGGGGTCAATCTCTAATTGCCCGGTTGCCGCGAGTACCAAACAGCGCCATCGCCAGAATAAACAGTAAGACAACAACGATCGGACTGTCCCCGATACGTGCATAAGTCGTGCGACGGTGTGGTTGCGGCAGCACGGCGTCCACATATCCTGCCTCACCCAGAGCCAACGACGCAGTCACCCGACCCAATGGGTCAATCATGGCCGATACACCGGTATTGGCCGAACGGATCATCGGCAAGCCCTGCTCAATTGCCCTCATCCGGGCTTGCACCAGGTGTTGAAACGGTCCCGACCGCGTACCAAACCACGCGTCATTTGTGATCTGCAATAAGAAGTCAGCCCGACCCGGCGCACCATTCACATCTTGCGGGAAAATGGCTTCGTAGCAAATCAGGGGCAATGCGCTTCCAAGCTTGCCGAGGTCCAACAGGGCGGGACCCGGCCCCGCGCTGAACCCGTGCCCGGTTGTGGCCGCCAGACCACTGACCCCGAAACGCCCCATCAGGTCACCCAAGGGGACGTATTCACCGAAAGGCGCCAAGTGGTGTTTGTCATACAACCCTGCCTGACGCCTGGTTTCATCCAGATAGACCAGCGAGTTGAAGATTCTCGGGCCTTCTGCGCGCTGAATCCCCAATATCACCGGCACACCCTGCGCGGCATCCGCAACAGTTGACAGAAACGGTTGTGCGCCACCTAACCAAGCTGGAACTGCGGTCTCGGGCCAGACAATCAGGTCGGGTCTGGGAAAGGCTGCGGTATATTCAACCTGACGCGCAAAAAACAAAGGCGCATATGCCGGATCCCATTTTTGGTGCTGGGGGGCATTCGGCTGAACCACGCGAACCAGATGCGAACCGTCCTGAACGACGGGTCGCGTCGACCCATAAGTAATCGCCAGCGCGGCCATCGCGACTGTAAAACCCAGGGTCCGCGCCAAACCGTTCAAGGGTTTATCCTGCACCAATGCCGCGCCAATTGGGAGCGTTGCCGCAAAGGTCAGCGCGTTCAACCCATATGGCCCAACCAGAGACAGCACCTGAGCCACCGGTGTATCCACCCAGATCTGCGCGACTCCAGCCCATGGAAAGCCGGTCAGCACATATCCACGCGCCACCTCGGCCAGGGACAAGACTGCAACCAGTAATATGCCCTGACGAATGGGCGTGGCACCATTATTGCGCGACAGGCCAAAGG
This sequence comes from Ruegeria sp. AE4, assembly GCF_056542185.1. Classification (NCBI taxonomy): domain Bacteria; kingdom Pseudomonadati; phylum Pseudomonadota; class Alphaproteobacteria; order Rhodobacterales; family Roseobacteraceae; genus Ruegeria; species Ruegeria sp. AE4. The sequence continues at coordinate 78,175 of NZ_JBQFZK010000009.1, forward strand.
CGGCAGCCCAGAACAAGGCCAGTCCGCCCGCCAAGAACACCAACGCAAACGGGGCCATCCAGGCATGGCGTTCAGCATCTACCTGAAACGGCTCAATGATCCAGCCAAGGGCATGGGCAAAATAGCCGGTCGCGAAGGCCCAGCCGACCCATGCCGCCCGGCCTCGGGTTTCGCTGGCAAGGAAAATCGGCACAATCAGAACCAGAGCCAAAACGGTTGCGCCCCAATACAGATGCGGCGCCTGACCAAACGCGCCTGCCCCGCCAAGGGTGGCAGCGACCAACAATCTCAACGATAATGGCCAGCCCCTTACTGGGGTCATGCAGCAACGTCCGGCAGCATGACGCGCAGCCGTTTGATTCGGCGTGGATCGGCTTCGATCACTTCGAATTCCGGGCCCTCTGGGTGAATGACAACCTCACCCCGCGCCGGAACGCGGCCGGAGAGCATAAAGACAAGCCCGCCCAGAGTATCGATTTCCTCTTCGTCGACGTCTTCATGACTGGTCAGAGACCGGCCAATCTCGGCCTCGAAATCTTCGAGCGGCACACGCGCCTGTACCACATAGCATCCGGGCTTTTCCTGCACCCAAAGCTGGTCTTCATCCGCATCGTGCTCGTCAGCGATTTCACCTACGACCTGCTCGATCAGGTCTTCGATCGTCAGCAGACCATCAACGCCGCCATATTCATCAATCACCAATGCCATGTGACGCCGCTCGGTTTGCATCTTGGTCAACAAGACGCCGATTGGCATGGATGGCGGCACGAACAATAGCGTCCGCAGCATAGAGGTCAGATCAAACTTTTTACCCCCACCGTTGAAACCGTGGGTCAGAGCAAAATCCTTGAGGTGAACAAAACCAAGCGGTGTATCCAAGGTTCCCTCATAGACTGGAATCCTCGACATACCACTGCTTCGGAAAACGTCCGCCAGTTCATCTTTTGTGATCGTCGAAGGTACCGAGACAATTTCAGCGGTAGGGATGGCAACATCCTCAACGCGCATCCGGCGCAGGTTAATCATCCCGCGTGGCTGCGCCACAGCCGCGTTTTGTCCGTTCACCGTCTGGTCCGGTTGAGTATCATCGCTCGAAAACACTTCGAGGATTCGAGAAAACAAACCGGTTTTCTCTTCCGTTTCAGTACTGCTGTCCTGAGGTTGCGCGCTTTGCGCCGCCCTAGAACTGCCTTCTATATCGCCCATTACCTTGTTCCAACTGATCGGGTCTTGAACCCACATTATACCTTATATGGGTCATCAATACCCAATTTGCCAAGTATCTTGACCTCAATCCCTTCCATCAAGGTGGCATCGGGGTCACGAATGTGATCATAACCCAGCAAATGCAACGTTCCGTGAACAAGCAAATGGGTCACGTGATCACTCATTGCCTTGTTGGCTTCGGCCGCCTCTCGGGCGCAGGTGTCATAGGAAATCGCAACATCGCCCAGAACAATCTCGCCGGTAAAGTCCGGCTCTGGCAGGCGTGGTGATTGCCCTGCCTCGTCCGGAGCCAGGTCTCCCGCAGGCCAGCTCAGCACATTGGTGGGCGTCGGTTTGCCCCGAAATTCTGCGTTCAGTTCGGAAATCCGCGCATCGTTGCACCCCAGAATACTGACTTCGCACAGCTCCGGGGTCAAACCGCAATGGGTCAGAACGGCGTTAATCGCCTTTTGTGACAAGACCTCAAGATCTTGCCACCTTTCGTCTTCGAAAATGAGATCCAGGGTCATCTTACCGCACAACAGCCTCGTTAACGGGCTATGTGCTCACGTGGTTTCACGGCCCGCATCGGCCTCATACGCCTCGATGATCGCAGCGACAAGCGGGTGGCGCACCACGTCTTTCGAGGTGAAGTAGTTAAAACTGATATTCGGGATCGTTTTCAACAACCTCTCAGCATCCGCCAGACCCGATTGAACACCACGCGGCAAATCGACCTGTGACCGGTCGCCGGTGATGACCATGCGGCTTCCTTCCCCCAGACGGGTCAGAAACATCTTCATCTGCATCGTGGTGGCGTTTTGCGCTTCGTCCAGAACCACAAATGCGTTGGCCAGCGTACGACCGCGCATAAAGGCCAGCGGAGCGATTTCGATTCGTTTCTCTTCGATCAGTTTGGCCAACTGTTTTCCGGGCAGAAAATCGTTCAGCGCGTCATAAAGCGGTTGCATGTAAGGGTCGACCTTATCCTTCATGTCACCCGGCAGATAGCCCAGTTTCTCGCCCGCCTCGACCGCCGGACGGCTCAGGATGATTCGATCCACATGCCCGCCGATGAACATCGAAACCCCGACCGCCACCGCCAGATAGGTCTTACCCGTCCCCGCTGGACCAATTCCAAAGGCCAGCTCATTGTTGAACAGTGACTGGACATAGGCTTTCTGGGCGTCGGTGCGCGGCTCAACCAGCTTCTTGCGGGTCTTGATCTCGACAGAACCGCCCTTGAACATCTCAAGCTGATCGCCATCGCGGCTTCCAGTTCCCTGCTCCGAAACACCCATCCGCAACTCGCGATCGACGTCTGCGGCCTCAACCTCGCGCCCACCTTCAAGCCGTGTATACAGCGATTGAAGCACTTCAACCGCCTGTTTCTGAGCATCATCATCGCCCATAACAACCAACTGATTGCCGCGACGTACAATCTGGACCGAAAGCTTGGTTTCGATCTCGGCCAGATTGCGGTCATATTCACCGCACAGGTCAATCAGCAATCGGTTGTCTGGAAATTCTACGAACGCCTCGTGTTGGGGCATTTCATCTTGCGGTGGGGTCAGGGCACCGATGGCCAATCCGCTCTCCTGTCTTGGCTGTTCACTCCGAGCGTAGACAACAAATCTTGGTAGGCGCAAGCCACAGTTTCAAAAATAAACGCTGAGATGTCATAACAGCCGATTTAACGGTGATCGGTTGCCGATTGGGCGAACATCAGAAGGTATAGTTCAGCCCGAATCTCAAACCGCTGTATTTTGGTGTGGACTTTGTGGAAAAGCCAGAACTGAACTGGACGTTTTTTGATTGGAATTGGACATATTCATATTCGCCCGTAATCGACCAATTGTCGGACAACTTATGCTCGGCCCCTATGCTTGCCGAATAACCGTTCCGCCGATCTGACGCCGAGAAATTCTGAACCGTCGGGCCCAATGCCAAGCTGTTGGTTGTTTCCACATCGCCCCACAGATATCCGACACTGAAGAAATACAGAATTCGTCCGCTGCGGTTTGTCAGACCATTACGAAATCGGACTGCCAGAACATCCGAAATCTCTGTTCCGCCTTGCACATTGACGCCGCCGATCCGCCTGCTGACAGTGTCGTCCAGGGAACCGAATTCATACCCGACTTCAAAGCCATAGACATAGTCGCGCCCACCGGTAGCAGGTAAAATACCACGCCACCCCCCCCGGAGCCCCCCGTATGTCCCCGACAAGTCCTGATCACCGATATCAAACTGCCTGCTGGGCGTTGTCAGGCCAAACCGATCGTCCCCACCAGACCCATAACCGCCGGTAAGTCCCAGGTAAAAAGCGCTGACATCAGTGCTGAATCTTTCCGGGCCTACCACTTCCGGATCGGTTACCTCACCTTTCAAATCACCGGCCATGGATGCGCCGGCAATCAGTGTAACAGCGGCAGTTAGCGTCAGCGTTTTCAACCTGCTCAGGCTCCTAAAGCTCTTGATAGTCGTCACTCGTACCTCCCTCATCCCGTTTTCCGGGACCGGCATACAGCCGATTTGCAGACGCAGAACCTTGCGCCCAAAAAACCATGGCTCCTCTCGGAGCATAGTTCCGAGCAATAAATCAAGGGTAAATTTCGGAAACAAACACCAACTATGGTGTCCGGGAGGTGTTTACACCGACCTACAACAACTCACCGGCCAGAGAATTTGCCCCCGACTCAGTGATCCGGACTTCTCTCAAGTCACCCGTGGCGATCTCTGGTCCTTTTACGTGCACCGAATGCAAATATTCGGACTTTCCAACCATCTGCCCGGACAAGCGACCCGGTTTTTCGAATAGAACGCGGACAGTGCGTCCGACCATACCGTCCTGAATCTCTCGCTGATGGCGCGTGATCAAGGCCTGAAGCCGCTGCAACCGTTCATCTGCCGCAGCCGGATCAACCTGCAACCGTTCAGCTGCCGGGGTTCCCGGACGTGTGGAGTATTTGAAGGAATAGGCATAGCCGTATTTGACCTCTTCGACCAAATCCATCGTGGCCTGAAAATCATCTTCGGTCTCTTCTGGGAAACCAACAATGAAGTCCCCCGACATCACGATATCTGAACGCGCCGCACGAATGCGTTCGACCAGCCGCAGATAGCTTTCTGCCGTATGGCTACGGTTCATCCGCTTGAGGATACGGTCCGAACCCGACTGAACCGGCAGGTGCAGATAAGGCATCAGCTTGTCACAGGTGCCATGTGCCTCGATCAGGTCGTCGGCCATGTCGTTTGGGTGCGAGGTCGTAAAGCGGATGCGTTCCAGCCCGTCGACCTTGTTCAGTTCCCAGATCAAGCCGGCAAGCGTCATGTCACCATTCGCCCCGGCACCGTGATAGGCGTTGACGTTTTGGCCCAGCAACGTGATCTCGCGTACCCCGCGTTCGACCAGATCATGGGCTTCGCGGATGATGCGATCGGCTGGGCGGCTGACTTCAGCACCGCGTGTATAAGGAACCACGCAGAAGGCGCAGAATTTATCGCAGCCCTCCTGAACAGTCAAAAACGCCGTCGGTCCGCGCTTGGCCTTGGGGCGGTTTTTCAATTTTTCGAACTTGTCTTCTTCGGGGAAATCCGTGTCCAGCGCCTTTTCGCCCGCTCGGGTCTTTGCCTCCATCTCGGGCAGGCGGTGATAGCTTTGCGGACCTACCACCAGATCAACCAAAGGCTGGCGGCGCATGATCTCTTCGCCTTCCGCCTGAGCAACACAGCCCGCCACGCCGATTTTCAGATCAGGCTTCTCGGCCTTCAGACCCTTGAAGCGCCCCAGTTCGGAATACACTTTTTCTGCCGCTTTCTCGCGGATGTGGCACGTGTTCAGCAGGATCATATCCGCATCTTCGGGGGTCTGGGTTTCAACGTAGCCCTGCCCGCCCAGCGCCTCGGACATGCGTTCACTGTCATAGACATTCATCTGACAGCCATAGGTCTTGATAAACAGCTTCTTCGGTTCGGACATGAGACGGGCCTTTGCATTCGCTGGACCGGCGTCGTCTATATGCTTCGAACGCCGCTTGCAATGCGGGCGCAATTACCCGAATTTGGCGGAACTTTCCAGCAAGACAAAACTGAAAACAGCCGATGCAATACGATTCCCTCGACCATTTCCTGAAAGCCGGGCAACCCGCAATGGCGCAAGGCCCCGTTGCGATGGTCTTTGCCGAGGATGAGGTCGAGTTGGAAAGTACTCTGCATCACCATCTGAAACTAGGGTTCAAATCCGTTATCGCCTTCATGCCTCAGGAGTTCCGACTGGAGCCCGCGTTGACCGACCGGGTGCATCGGGTCACCTTGAAGTGCGTTCCCCGAACGGTGGTTTTCGATACCCTGAACAGAATAATTCAGGCCGCACCCGGCATCTGGATGTATTACTGCTACAACGCCGAATACCTGTTCTTTCCGTTTTGCGAAACGCGCAGCATTGCTGAGATGCTGGCCTTTCACAGCGAAGAACGCCGCAACGCTATGCTGAGCTACGTCATCGACCTTTATGCCGAGGACCTGACCGCTTTTCCCAACGGTGTCGCCCCCGAACAGGCTTTGTTCGACAAAACGGGTTACTATGCCCAATCACGCCGCGACCCTGACGGCCAACCGCTGGACCGCCAGGTTGACCTGTCAGGTGGCTTGCGCTGGCGGTTCGAGGATCACATTCCCTATGAACGCCGTCGCATCGACCGCATCGCTCTGTTTAAGGCGCAAAAGGGCCTGATCCTGAAATCGGACCACACGTTCAATGAGCCGGAATTCAATACCTATTCCTGCCCATGGCACCACAACATGACCGCGGCTATTTGTTCCTTCCGCGCCGCGAAGGCGCTCAAAACAAATGCCGGGTCGACTTTTGACATTCCGAATTTTAGCTGGCGCAACTCTGTGCCTTTTGAATGGCACTCGCGGCAGCTGCTGGATCTGGGCCTGATCGAATCAGGCCAGTGGTTCTGAATCGTCTCAGCGCTGAAACAGGACCGGAAACCAGTCTTCGCGAAGACGCTGCCCCGGCGTCATGCCATGACCGGGAAAAGGTGGAGAGGTTCTGCCTGGACGCTCTACATACCGCGCGTCATCGCCGACCAACCGCAGAGAAAAGGCGCGGCGACGGCTATCCGAGTGGTTACCCCGCGCACCGTGAAGGGTTCGATAATTGAAGGCAACGGCGTCACCGGGGTCCATTTCGAATTCAACGACTTTCATGCCCTCGGCATCCGGGTCCGGCACGGGGATGTACTGCCCTTCATCCGGGAAAAAACCTTCCTCGGAAACCCAGCGAGTTGGCAGCACCTCTTTCTCCCACCGGTGAGAACCTGCGACACAGCGCAACGTCGCCTGCCTGACCGGATCCAGCGGAGACCAGAAGCTGATGGTTTGCTGACCTTCAACGAAGTAATATGGGCCATCCTGATGCCAGGGCGTGGCCATGGATGTCCCGGGCTCTTTTACCAATACGTGGTCGTGAAACACCTGCACGTTTTTAGACTGCATCAGGTCCGCTGCGACCTCGGCCGCAGGCGAGTTTTCGATCACCTCGCGGAACTGCGGGATGCGGGTCCAGTTGCAATAATCGTCAAAGAACAGACCCGTTTGACCCTCTTTCTTGTTTTCTGATGCATACGGGCCAGGCTCTGCCATATTCGCGGCCACACCCTTCCGCAGTTGATCCACATAGTCTGCAAACAGCCCTTTGATCAGAACGACGCCATCATCCTGATAAGTTGTGATCATTTCTTGAGTAACAAGCGGGTGAGGCATCCGGGTCTCCATTCGTTTTCCAATCTTTTGCGTTGAAGATGTGTTCTATTCAAATCATATCTTTCGAAGCTATAATTAACTTCATGTTATATATTTCACTGCGTCAGTACGAATATGTTTGCGCGGTCGGGCGCCACGGCAGCCTGTCCGCAGCCGCACAATACCTGAATGTTTCGCAACCAGCCCTGTCTACAGCCCTGACGCGTGTCGAAGCACATGTGGGTCACCCTCTGTTCATCCGCCGCCGAGGCTCGGCCATGGCGCTGACGCCTCAGGGGCGAAAATTCATCGATCAGGCCGAGACCCTGCTAAAAGGCGCAGCCCAAATCGAGTCATCAGAAACTCCGCCGTCGGGTACGACACGTCTAAGATTGGGGTGTTTTACGGACCTCGCCCCCTTCCTATTAGCACCCGCCCTGCACCATTTGCGCGACACTTTTCCAAACATCGCAATCACATACTTTGCTGCTTCCTTTGAAGGGCTGCTGAACAGATTAATTGATGGCCAGATCGATATTGCCATCACCTATGAGCTGACAATGGATGCGGGGTTCACACGAACAAAACTGTTCGACAGTCAACCAAAGGCCCTAATGCCACCGGATCATCTGTTGGCGACAGCGGGCATGGTCTCACTGGCTGACTTGGCTGCTCACCCGTTGATCCTGTCAACAGAAGGCTGGTCGGCCCAACACATCCTCAGTCTCTTCCGGCGCAACGGTCTGCACCCGACTGTCGCGCATAGGGCGGCGTCGATTGAGATCCAGCGCAGTCTTGCCGCCCATGGCGAAGGGATCGGGATCAGTTATACCAGCCCGCTCAGCCCGGTCAGTTATGACAATAAACGTCTTGTCAGTGTTCCGATCAGCAATCAGGACGCAACTGAATCGGTTGTACTTGCGCGCCACGGAACAGGGCCCTCTGACGCAACGATTGATCAGGTTGAACGTTTGTTGTTGGCGAGTTTGAGAGGCGGTATTGGCGCTACTTTTTGCGCAGGCGAATGACAACGTCGACCGAGGCAATCTCGACCCCTTCGGGTGCTTCGGGCAGGCGCTGGATCACCAATTGGTCCGACGGCGCGTCACTCAGGCGCGCCTCATCCTCCCAATAAAAATGAGGGTGATCATGCGTGTTCGTGTCGAAATAGCTTTTTGACCCGTCCACGGTGATTTCCTGCAGAACGCCAGCGTCGCAAAACGCGCGCAGGGTATTGTAAACCGTCGCCAGTGAAACAGCGTCGCCATTCGCCTTGGCCGATTCAAACAGGCTCTCGGCGGTGACGTGACGATGGCGGCCATCGCCCACCAGAAGCTCGGCCAACGCCACACGTTGACGCGTCGGACGCAGGCCGGCGTTCACCAGCCAACCCGTTGCTATATCGCCGCTCTGCGGTGTCATTGATCCGATACCCATAGTTACTTCCATTATATATAGGAGCGCATGGTTGGCAATTTCAAATGAAATTCATTCGCAAAGAACGCGGCATACACAACATGATGTGGCCGCTGCTCTTGCAGGACCTTGCAAACGGGTGCTAGACGAGGCCAGATATAACGAACGGACCCACGGCAGGAGAGGCGGCAAGAATGGCCCAGTTCCCAAGCAGTTTTGACAAAGACGATCTGCTGAAATGCGCCCGCGGCGAATTATTTGGCCCCGGCAATGCACAATTGCCCGCCCCGCCAATGCTGATGATGGACCGGATTACCGACATCTCGGAAGACGGTGGCCTGCACGGCAAGGGCCATGTGCTGGCCGAGTTCGATATCACCCCTGAACTTTGGTTCTTTGACTGCCATTTTCCCGGCAACCCAATTATGCCGGGCTGCCTGGGCCTTGACGGTCTATGGCAGCTGACCGGTTTCAACCTTGGTTGGCGCGGATGGCAAGGGCGCGGCATGGCCGTCGGCGTGGGCGAAGTGAAACTGACCGGTATGGTTCGTCCAGACCGCAAGATGATAACGTATAAAATCGATTTCAAGAAAGCGATTCAGACACGTCGCCTGACCATGGGTGTGGCAGATGGAATCGTCGAAGCCGATGGCGAGATGATCTATGATGTCAAAGATATGAAGGTCGTTTTGTCCGAGGCCTGAGCCTGACCGACCCGAAATAAGGAGTGCGCACATGCGTCGAGTAGTCGTCACCGGTCTGGGGGTAGTATCTTCGATCGGGAATAATGCCCAAGAGGTTCTGGCCTCGCTCAAAGCAGGCAAGTCCGGGATCGAAGCCAGCGAACAGATGGCAGAACACGGATTTCGCAGTCAGATCGCGGGTACGCTCAAGATTGACGTGGCTGAACACGTGGACAAACGCACGCTGCGCTTCATGGGTCCGGGCGCGGCTTACGCTCATATCGCCATGTCTCAGGCCATTGCAGATTCCGGCCTGACCGAGGATCAGGTGGCCAACCCGCGCACAGGTCTGGTGGCTGGGTCTGGCGGCCCTTCGACAAGCGCGATGCTGACCGCTCATCAGACGGTTCTGAGTACCGGCGCAACCAAGCGGATCGGGCCGTTCGCTGTGCCGAAATGCATGTGCTCGACAATCTCGGCAAACCTGGCGACCGCGTTCAAGATCAAGGGTATCAACTATTCGATCACCTCGGCCTGCTCGACTTCGCTGCATTGCATCGGCAACGCGGCCGAACAGATCATGCTGGGTAAACAGGACGTCATGTTTGCTGGCGGCGGCGAAGAACTGGACTGGACGCTTTCGTGCCTGTTCGATGCGATGGGTGCGATGTCGTCGAAATACAATGATACGCCCGACAAAGCCTCGCGCGCGTTTGACGAGAACCGTGACGGGTTTGTGATTTCCGGTGGCGGCGGCATCCTCGTTCTGGAAGAGCTGGAGCACGCGCTGGCTCGCGGCGCAAAGATTTATGCCGAAGTCACCGGCTATGCCGCTACCTCGGATGGCCACGACATGGTGGCCCCTTCGGGTGAAGGCGGTGAGCGCGCGATGCGGCTGGCGCTGGCCACATTGCCCGAAGGTCGCAAAGTCGGCTATATCAATGCACATGGAACCTCGACCCCTGTCGGTGACGTAGGCGAAGTAGAGGCTGTGCGCCGCATCTTCGGTGAAGGCAATGTGCCACCGATTTCTTCGACCAAATCGATGACTGGCCACGCGCAAGGCGCGGCAGGAGCGCTTGAGGCGATCTTCTGCCTGCTCATGCTGGACAATGATTTCATCACGCCGTCGATCAATGTCGACACACTCGCCCAAGGCATCTTGCCCGGTGAAATTGCAACTGAAGTGGTTGAAAACGCAGGACTGGACAGTGTCATGACCAACAGCTTCGGCTTTGGCGGCACCAACGGGTCCATGATTCTGTCTAAGTATAACGGGTGAAAGTGATGTCGGATCTTCTCAAAGGTAAGCGCGGCCTGATCATGGGCGTGGCCAATGACCGCTCAATCGCGTGGGGCATTGCCAAGGCCATGCACGAGGCAGGCGCAGAACTGGCCTTCACCTATCAGGGCGAGGCTTTCGGCAAACGGCTGGAACCTCTCGCTAAAAGCCTTGGCAGCGATTTCATGGTGGATGCCGATGTGACCGACGACGAGTCACTGGATCGTGCCTTTGGTGAACTGGCCCAGCGTTGGCCCACCATCGACTTTGTTGTTCATGCCATTGCGTATTCGGATAAATCCGAGCTGACAGGCCGGTTTCTGAATACCACGCGGGCGAACTTCAAACACTCGATGGACGTGTCGGCCTATTCCTTTATCGAGGTGGCACGCCGCGCCTATCCGATGATGAAGGACAATGGGGGCTCGCTGCTGACGCTGACCTATCAGGGATCAAACCGGGTGGTACCGAACTACAACGTCATGGGTGTTGCCAAGGCGGCGCTGGAATCGGCGACCCGTTATCTGGCCAATGACCTTGGCCCGGATGGTATCCGCGTGAACGCAATCTCACCGGGACCGATGAAAACCCTTGCCGGTGCCGCCATTGGCGGGGCGCGCAGGACATATAAGTTCTGCGATCAGAATGCGCCGATGCGTTCGAATGCCACTCTGGAAGCTGTTGGCGGGACCGCAGTTTACCTGACATCTGATGCGGGAGCCTGCACGTCCGGAGAAATCATCCGCGTTGATGGGGGTTTCCACGTTCTGGGCATGCCGCAACCCGATTTCATGTGACCATATCTTTCCCTGCCGCCGCCAAGATTTCACCATCTTTGGGCGGCAGGACTTCGATATGAGCAAGCTAGATCAAATCATTGCAAACAACGCACGATCAGTGCAAAGCCGGAAAAAGTCCGGTTTCCTCAGCCAGCGGGCCAGAGTGCTGCTGCTTGCGCTGACATCATTACTGCTGGTGTTTGTCTTTTTCACCCAGCCACAGGTACGTGCAGCTGTTGAAGCTTTGATCGGCTGAAGTCCGGGCAGGCGTTCCAACCCGAACTATGTCTCAATTGATCGAGACGACTTCAATCTCAAACACCAGATCCTGACCGGCCAACGGATGGTTTCCATCCAGGGTCACAGTCGCTTCGTTGGCGTCCACAACTGTCACAGGTACGGCCTGACCGTCTGGTGTCTGCATCTGCAGTTGAGTGCCCGGATCCAGCGGAATATCCTCGGGAATACCCTCGCGGGGGATTTCCTGACGCATCGCAGGGTTGATCGGGCCGTAGGCGTCGGTGCAGGCAATCTCGACCCGTTTCTTGTCACCTGCGGACAAACCGGGCATGGCACTGTCCAGACCGGGAATGATCTGGCCCGATCCTACCACGAACTCCAACGGATCGCGCCCATCCGAACTGTCAAAGACTTTGCCATCCAACAATGTCCCTGTGTAATGGATGCGAACAGTGTCACCTTGCTTGATTTCGGTCATAGTGGCCTCCGGCCGTTTTTAGGGGTTAAGCGGCCAACCCTAGAGGTTGACACAAAGTTGTAAACCCTTGGCCCTTTCCCCCCCTTTCGCGTTGTGCCAACCTGCGCGCAATCAAAGGAGGGTCATATGGCAATCACGACCTGCGTGTTCGACGCCTACGGAACGCTGTTTGACGTAGCGGCCGCCGCCCGGCAGGCAGCAGGCGAGCCGGGGTTCGAAGCCCTGAAAGACAAATGGCCCGAGGTCGCAGGGCACTGGCGCCTGAAGCAATTGCAATACACATGGCTGCGTGCTGTGGCGGATGCCCATGCGGATTTTTGGGATGTCACACAGGACGGGCTGGACTGGGCGCTGGAAGCTGCCGGCCTCCAGGGCAATCCAGAATTGCGCCAACGCCTGCTGGATCTTTATTGGGAGTTACAGGCCTATCCCGAAGTTCCTGTCATGCTGAAAGCCCTCAAGGATGGCGGGATGCAGACTGCCATCCTGTCCAACGGATCACCGCCCATGCTGGACGGCGCTGTTCAGTCCGCCGGTATCGGCGATGTGCTGGATGACGTGCTCTCGGTCGAAAGCGTTGGGGTCTTCAAGCCCCATTCCCGTGTCTATGATCTGGTTCAGAACAGGTTTGACTGCGCCCGTGACCAGGTCTTGTTCGTCAGTTCGAACGGCTGGGATGCCGCAGGGGCCAGCGGTTATGGTTTTGTCACCGCCTGGGTCAATCGGATCGGGGAACCAATGGACCGGCTGCCGTGGACGCCAGCGCATGTACTGTCTGACTTGACCACCATTCCCAAACTGGCTGGTCTTTGATGCCGGACTTCACGACTTCGGACGGCAAGCGCATCTATTTCGAAGACCATGGATCGGGCACGCCGCTTTTGTGTCTGGCCGGATTGACCAGAAACAGCCGGGATTTCTCGTATTTTGCACCACATGCCACTGAGCTGCGTATGATTGCTATGGATTACAGGGGGCGCGGCCGCTCGGACTACGACCCCAATTTCATGAACTACAACGTCTTTCGTGAATCCCATGACGCGATTGAACTGCTGGATGTACTGGGCATCGAAAAAGCGGCCATTCTGGGCACCTCGCGGGGCGGACTGATTGCCATGGCATTGGCGGCAAGCCACCCCGAACGTTTGGCCGGTGTGATTCTGAACGATGTGGGGCCGGTCATCGAGACGTCAGGCATCGCCAAGATCATGGCCTACGTGGGCGCACAACCCACCGCGAAAACCTATGACGAAGCTGCTGCTGCCCTGAAACATGTGATGGAGCCGCAATTCCCCGGAGTTCCCCTGGAGATCTGGCGCAAACAGGCCGAAATTCAATACAAACAACAAGGGGACAGGCTGGCGCTGCGCTATGACCCGGCCCTGCGCAAAGCGCTTCTGGAACAGGCCCCGAGCGGTGCCATACCCGATTACTGGTTGTTTTTTGAAGCGCTGCGCAACATACCCTGCGGCGCGATCAGGGGCGCGAACTCGGACGTTCTGAGCGCCGAAACCCTGGCTGAGATGCATCAGCGGCATCCCAGTCTGATCTCGGCCGAAGTGCCGGATCGCGGGCATGTTCCGTTCCTGAATGAGCCTCAATCTCTGGATGTCATCAAAAAGGTATTGAAGAACGCTGCATGAGCACAATTGAAATGATCGAAGCCGCGGCCAAACGGCTTAAGGGACATGTCCGCGAGACACCAATTCTGTCGTCGCCATTTCTTGACGCGATCGCCGGGCGCCGGATTTGGGTCAAGCCGGAATGCCTGCAACATACGGGCAGTTTCAAGTTTCGGGGGGCTTGGTCTGCCATATCCGCCCTAGAGGAAGACATACGCCAGCGCGGCGTGATTGCCTATTCCTCGGGCAACCACGCGCAGGGCGTTGCGATGGCGGCGTCGAAACATGGAATTGCTTCGGTCATTGTCATGCCGTCGGACGCGCCGCACCTGAAAATCGAAAACACCCGCGCGCTTGGGGGTGAAGTTGTTCTTTACGACCGTGCAAACGAGAGTCGCGAAGAGATCGGGGAAACCATCGCAGCCGAACGCGGGCTAACCCTGATCCGGCCATATGACGAGCCTCAGGTGATTGCCGGGCAAGGTACCACCGGCTTGGAAATCGCCAGACAGGCAGCGGAACTTGGGGTTTCTCAGGCGGATGTTCTGGTCTGTTGTGGTGGTGGCGGCCTCACCTCTGGCATTGCGCTGGCACTTGAAAAACACGCCCCCGACCTAAGGGTACGCCCGTGCGAACCGGAAGGGTTCGATGACGTAAAACGATCACTGGCAACGGGACGGATTCAGAACAACAACGCGGCATCAGGCAATATTTGCGATGCCATCCTGACACCGCAACCCGGCGACATCACCTTTCCCATCCTCAACCGTCTTTGCGGGCCCGGTATTTCGGTCACCGAAGACGAGGCGCTGCGGGCCATGGCACTTGCTTTCCTGCGCCTTAAGATCGTGCTGGAACCCGGCGGCGCTGTTGCATTGGCCTCGGCCCTGTTCCGGGGCGACGAGATTGAGGGCGACGACGTGATCGTGGTCACCTCGGGCGGTAACGTCGATCCGGATATTTTTGCCAGGGCGTTGGAATTCCTGACCTGACAGGCACCCCAAACCTGTGCAAATTGCACCTGGAACGCCGGGGCTGCAAGGACCTGAGTCATGATGATCGCTGATCTGGGCGACGTGAAACTGAATTACCGTGTTGATGGTGCGGCGGATGGCGCGCCACTGGTTTTTGCCAACTCATTAGGAACAAACCTGCACCTGTGGGACGTCGTGTTACCGCACTTGCCCAAGGGGTTGCGCATCATCCGGTATGACAAACGCGGACATGGGCAATCCTCGGCTCCCCCGGCGCCTTATTCTATGGGCGCCCTGATCCGCGATGCCGAGGCGCTGCTGGATCACCTGAAGGTTCGCGACTGCGTTTTTGTCGGCCTGTCCATTGGCGGGATGATTGCACAGGGACTGGCCGTCAAACGTATGGATCAGATACGTGCGCTGGTTCTGTCGAACACCGCTGCCAAAATCGCCACACCCGCAGTCTGGCAGGATCGGATCGACGCAGTGCGTCGCGGTGGGATCGAAGCGCTGGCAGACGCCACGATGGAACGCTGGTTTTCTCGTGATTTCCGCGCGGCGCAAGACCACCTGTCATGGCGCGACATGATGATCAGCCAACCGCTTGACGGGTATCTGGGCTGTTGCGCTGCCATCGCCGGGACCGACTTCTATACACCCACAAGCGGCCTGCGCCTGCCTACACTTGGCATCGCCGGAAGCGCGGACGGCTCGACCCCGCCCGATCTGGTGCGCGAAACTGTTGACCTGATCCCCGGATCGCGGTTCGAACTGATCCGCAGAGCTGGTCATTTGCCCTGTGTCGAGAAACCCGCAGAATACGCAGCAATCCTAACCCGGTTTCTGACCGATATCGGGCATATCTGAAGGAGAACAGCAATGGCGTCTTTCCTGTTGGTCCACGGCTCTTGCCACGGAGCCTGGTGCTGGCGCGATCTGATCCCTGCGCTTGAGGCTTTGGGACACTCTGCCCGGGCCATCGACATGCCCAGCCATGGTGCGGATCCAACGCCGGTGTCCGAGGTTACACTGGACAGTTGCCGCGATGCCGTTCTGAACGCCTGCACGCCCGATACGATTGTCGTGGGTCACTCGTGGGGCGGCTATCCGATCAGCGCCGCAGCCGAGGCTCGGCCGGACGCCATGCGCGCCCTGATCTTTCTGTGCGCCTACGTGCCTCACGATGGGCTTTCGCTGGCAGATATGCGCAGGCGCGGGCCACGGCAAACCATTGCTCACGCAGTGGAAAAATCCGCAGACGGTCTGTCTTACACCGTGTCGGTAGACGCCATCCCCAGGCTGTTCTATCACGATTGTCCGGACGATATTCTGCCTTACGCCTATGCGCGCCTGTGCCCACAGGCCATTCTCCCCCAGGAAACACCACTGCCGGTCGGCACGAACTTCAACGAAGTACCCAAGGCCTATGTCCGCACCACGGATGACCAAACAATCCCCACGGAGTATCAGGCGGACATGTGCGCGTTCATCCCGAAGGAACTGCGACGAACCATCGACAGTTCGCATTCTCCGTTTTTCTCGCATCCACAGGAACTGGCCGGATTGCTAAGCGAATTGGCAAGCAAATTCGGGTGATACAGCAGATTGTACGTAAAACTCTGTCTTCCCACATTCGGTGACTGTGCCTAGGGTGCCCCGAACAGATCACCTGCCCGAGTCCCATGCGCCTGCCATCACTCTTCATCCTCAGCATCGTCATGATCGACGCAATGGGCATTGGTCTGGTGATGCCAATCATGCCGCAACTGATTGTTGACGTGCAGGGCAGCTCGCTTGCCAATGCGGCAATCTGGGGCGGAGTGCTGAGTACCGCATTTGCGGCGATGCAATTCATCTTTGGTCCAATCCTTGGAAACCTGTCCGACGCCTATGGCCGCAGAACCGTGCTGCTGGTGTCGCTGTTCGTCATGGCGCTTGATTATATGGTCATGGCCGTGGCGGGCAGTATCTGGCTGTTGCTGGCCGGTCGCATTGTCGGCGGTATTACCGCAGCCACGCATTCCACCGCTGCCGCGTTCATGGCGGATATTTCCGATCCCAAGGACAAGGCCGCGAACTTTGGTCTGTTGGGGGCTGCCTTTGGCGTGGGTTTTGTCCTCGGCCCGGTGATCGGCGGATTGCTCAGTGAATATGGAACCCGTGCCCCGTTTTGGGTGGCGGCAGGGCTGGTGGCACTGATCTTTGTCATCGGCTGTTTCGTAATGCCAGAAACCGTGACCGACAAGAACCGGCGCGCCTTCAACCTGCGCCGCGCCAACCCGGTGAATTCGCTGCGCGCGATTGCTGCGCTGCCCGGTATCCGACCTATGCTGTGGGTCTACTTTCTGTATTCGGTCTCAATCTACGTCTACCCCGCCATCTGGTCCTTTTTCACCACCGAACGGTTCGGCTGGTCCCCTCAGATGATCGGCCTGTCACTGGGCGTCTATGGGATCGGCATGGCCGTTGTGCAGGGCGGTCTGATCCGTCCCGCAATCCGATTATGCGGAGAACGGGGCGCCATCATCTACGGGATGGGTTTTGAGATTCTTAGTTTCGCAATTTTGGCCTTTCTGACCAACGGGTTCATTGCGCTTTTGTTCATCCCAATCACCGCAATCGGGGCAATCACGACACCGGCACTTCAGGCAATGATGTCCAAAGCGACACCGGATTCGCAGCAAGGAGAGTTGCAAGGCGTGTTGGCCGCGCTCCACGCGCTTTCGATGGTAATCTCGCCTCTGGTCATGACCAGCGTATTTGCGCAATTCATTCGCCCCGACACACCGCTGTACCTGCCGGGTGCTCCGTTCCTGCTGGCATTGGCGCTGATGCTGGCCGGGTTTGTGCTGTTTCGCCGGTCCCCGCCTGTCGTGGCTTAACAACGACACACACATGACGGTTTCTGCCTTGCGATCAATCCTTTCCCACGCCACCGTGGGCCCAACGGAAGTGAGGGAAAACATGCAAACAATCAAAGCCGCAGTCTGCCGGGCATTCGGCGAACCCTTGGTTATCGAAGAGGTTCAGCTGGCACCCCCCGGCACGGGCGAGGTCGAAGTGACGCTGGATGCAGTAGCCATCTGCCATTCGGACATATCCTATGCCGAAGGTGCCTGGGGCGGCTTTCTGCCCGCCGTTTACGGCCACGAAGCCGCAGGCGTGATCTCCGCAGTTGGAGAGGCCGCCGGTGACTTCAGGATTGGCGAGCCCGTGGTTGTAACGCTGATCCGCGCGTGCGGGTCCTGCCCCACCTGTGCCGGAGGGCACCCGACAAATTGCGAAACACCGTACGACACCGTCAAAGGCCCGCTAAAAACGGCTGACGGTAGTCCTCTGGAACAGGCCATGGCCTGCGGTGCGTTTGCCGAAAAAGTTGTGGTGAGCCATCGGCAAATCGTCAGGATCCCCGAAAACCTGCCCAAAGACCTGGCTAGCCTTCTGTCTTGCGGGGTAATCACCGGGGTTGGTGCTGCGGTAAACGCGGCCGGTCTGCGTCCGGGTCAGGATGTTGTGGTCATCGGCGCCGGCGGCGTTGGCCTGAACGCTATTCAGGGCGCGCGGATCGCAGGCGCAAGGCGGATCGTGGCTGTCGACATGACCGAAGAAAAGCTGGAAATCGCAAAGGAATTCGGCGCGACCCATGGCGTTCTGGCCAGCTTGCAAGAACCCTGGAACGCGGCGTTCGATGCCCTTGGCAGGCGCGGCGCCGATGCGGTTCTGATCACTGTCGGCGCAATCGCCGCCTATGATCAGGCCCCGCGCTATCTTGGCCGCGGCGGCAAGGCCATCATGATCGGAATGCCGCATTCGGGCGGCATGGCCAGCTATGAACCGGTTGTTCTGGCAGCCCTGGGTCAGGGTGTTGTCGGCTCGAAAATGGGTGATGTGGTTATTCAGCGGGACATCCCATGGATGATTGACCTTTATGAGCAGGGTCGGTTGAAACTGGACGAGTTGATCTCGGGCCGCTGGTCGCTGGACCAGATCAACGAGGCCATTGCCGATACCAAAACCGGATCTGCCAAGCGCAACGTGATCCTGTTCGACAGAACCTGATCCCCCGGCTCGGAGGAACTGAGATGAAACTGCAGGATCTCGACATCATCGTCACTGCCCCACCCGCTCCGGGTTGGGGGGGACGATACTGGATATTGGTCAAACTGACGACAGATACCGGCATCACCGGTTGGGGCGAATGCTATGCCTCGTCCGTCGGACCCGAGGCGATGCGCCACGTCATCCGGGATGTGTTCGAACGGCACATGCTGGGCGAGAACCCCGAAAACATCGAGCTCATGTTCCGTCGCGCCTATTCCAGCGGTTTCACGCAGCGCCCCGACCTGACGGTAATGGGCGCATTCTCGGGGTTGGAGATTGCCTGTTGGGATATTCTTGGCAAGGATCGCGACCGTCCGGTTTATGCGCTGCTGGGCGGCAAGGTGAACGAACGAATTCGTGCCTACACGTACCTCTACCCTTTGCCGCATCACAATTTGACCGACTTCTGGACCTCTCCCGAACAAGCGGGCGAAACCGCTGCTGAAATGGTGCGGCGCGGCTATACCGCTGTGAAATTCGACCCGGCAGGCCCCTATACGATCCGTGGCGGCCACATGCCTGCGATGAGTGACATTTCCATGTCCGTCGCCTTTTGTAAGGCAATTCGCGATGCGGTGGGGGACAAGGCCGACCTGCTGTTTGGCACACACGGTCAGTTCAACACGGCTGGAGCCATCCGGCTGGGGCAGGCGCTGGAACCATACCAGCCCCTATGGTTCGAAGAACCCACGCCACCTGATATGATCGAGGACATGGCCCGTGTCGCCCGCAACGTCCGTATCCCCATCGCCACCGGAGAACGCATGACAACCAAGGCCGAGTTCGGAGCCGTTCTGCGCGCCGGGGCTGCGGAAATCCTGCAACCGGCGCTGGGGCGTGCCGGCGGAATCTGGGAGATGAAGAAAGTCGCCGCCATAGCAGAGATATTCAACGCTCAGATGGCACCGCATCTTTATGCGGGTCCGGTGGAATGGGCCGCCAATATCCACCTGGCCGCGTCGATCCCGAACCTGCTGCTGCTGGAAACCATTGAAACACCGTTCCACAATCAGCTGATCAAAGGGTCCATTCAGGTCGAGGACGGCTTTGTGGTCGCTCCGACAGGCCCGGGACTTGGGATCGATGTCGACGAAGACCTGGCCCGCGCGCACCCGTATGAAGGTCGTGGCTTGCATCTGCAAATGCAGGAAGAGCCCTGCGATTACGTTAACGGTAATGCTTTTCAGGGCGGTGCCCCTGCAACCGAGGGGTGACAACATAGACGTGTTTGAGGCATATTAACCCAAGATTAACGGAACAACGGTCAAAACGTGACACTCCTAGAAACCGAACCTCAGGCACACACCTCGGACACACCATCTGAAATGAAAGAAAATGCAGCCCGCGCGGCTGCATTTCTCAAGACACTGGCGCATGAAGGGCGCCTGATGATCCTGTGCCACCTCGGGAGTGGTGAGAAATCGGTAGGCCAGCTTGAGGATTTGCTGCAATTGCGGCAAGCCGCCGTCAGCCAAATGCTGGCCCGTCTGCGGGAGGAAGGATTTGTCACCACCCGAAGAGATGGCAAAACGATCTATTATTCGCTGCGCGATGGGAATGCTGCGCAGCTGATCGGTCTGCTGTACGATCTGTTTTGCGAACCTGCCAACTGATCACTCCTAATTGGACACGTAACCGGCGATCACCTGCATCAGCTTGAACGCGGTTGCCGCATCGTTTTCCACAACGGCCAGGAACTCTTCCTCACCGATCCGAAGACAGGATAGGTTTGTTTCGGCCACCATGCTCAGCGCGCGTGGTTCTTTGCGGATCAGACCAAGCTCACCCACCAATGCGCCCGGCCCCACGGTGGTGATCAACTGGTCGGGGCCATCTTCCTGCGGCAGGTACAGGCCGGCCTCACCCTCCAGCACCACATACGCGCCGTCGGTCGGCTGATCATCTTTCAGGAACACCACCTGACCGGGCTTGGCATCGAACCATTGCGCGCCAAAAGCCAGAAGGCGCAGTTGCCTCCGGTCCAGCCCCGAAAACAAGGGGGTCTGCTCCAGCGCGCGGAGTTTCCGCGCCAGATCTGCTGAAGATGCGCTGTCTTTTCCCACGTCCACCGGTCCTCCGTCCGAGACGACACGACCTTGCCGGATTTCCACGAACATGTCGAATACGTCTGGGTTTTCGAACTGGTCATTGAGGTAGAACACCGTGGCATCCGGCAACAACTCGCGCAGCTTCTTGTAGACCGACACCTGCGTTTTCATGTCGTAACTGGCCAATGCCTGCTCCAGGATCAGGATATCCGGCTTCTTGATTGTCGCGCGGGTAAACGCCAGCGGTTCGGCAAAAACCGCCGGAAGGCTCTGCCCACCCAAAGCAACCGGAATGTCATAAATCAGCTCGACCACCAAAGGACGCGCGCCGTTCTCCTCTAACACGTCCACAATGACCTTGCGGGCCTCATCCGATCGCGCGCCACCTATCTGGCTGACCTTGCCGAACAGCGCGTTTTCCATGACCGACAGTCCAGGCGCGAAATCTTCCGGGTCCAGCGGAACAAAAGCGTCCTTGAGGCTTTCCAACAGCTTGTCCGAATGACTCTGCCTCAGTTCCAGAATGCGGTCCTTCAGCTCATCCGTGAACGCCGGGCCAATCTGTTCAGCCGAGACGACGAAAGGCACAGCCAACATACTGGCCAGCTGTTCGTCATCCAGCCCTGACGTTCCCTCTTTGCGGGTTTGTTCAACCAGCTCCACAGCTGCCTCATAGGTCTTTGCATCAAGACCCAGCTTGCGGAACAGCGGATGGTCGGTTCCGTCGAACCCGAAGATCTGGCGCAGCATCTCGATCACGTCACGGGTCAGGGCGATCAGCGTCTCATCCAGCCCCAGCTCTCGCAACTGCATGAGGAAAACCTTCTGCCGGGCAAGCAACGCCTGCGTCACCGGCACGCGGGGCGTCGCAAAAAGCAGGTTCTCGGCAACAGGCAGCGCCGGGTTGTAAGTATTCCGGTCGAAAATCAGCGCCTGCTGCTCAAGACCCGCGTCATGAACCGCCTGCCGCACAAACGGGCGCAGCTCGACCAGTTTCTTTGCCAGTTCGCAGTGTTCGGTCGCAACAAAGCTCTGTTCAGCGCCACGCCGGAACAGGGCAGCCCCGGACCCCATTCCATCAATTAGTTGCAACCACCAATCGCGCAACGCCGTCGCGTCTTCAAACCCGGCCAGCGCCGGGTCAAGCCATTCCACCCTGAACGGATCCATGCTGTTTCCAGCCCGCAAGGTCTCGGCAAAATCTGGGTCATCTATGGATTCAGCCAAGGGTTTGAACCGCATCGGCATCATCACGTTGTCACCCAACGTTCCCTGAAACATCACCGGGCGGGATGTGGCATACCCGATACGTGCGGCCACCACGCCCTGATGCAGGTCTGCCAGGTTCAGATCCCCAACCTGAACCGTGCCGGCAGCGGGCAAAATCTCGCGGGTCAGCAGCTCGCCCATGGCGCGCCGGTCCTCTTCGCTGGGTGCGGCAATGCCAATCGTCTTGCCAGCGGGAAAAGTAAGATTCAGATCATCCAGCACCTGATTGCCGTCCATGTCACGAACCGAGACGTGCTTTAGCGCTATATCACCGCTCAGGTGGGGGCGCTCTGCTGGTTCGCCCTCGAACAGCGCTTCGTCCTTCAATCCGGCTGGATCGAAGCGGTCAACGACGATATCCCAGCGCAACGACATGTCCTGGGTTTGGTTGTAATAGGTCAGCAGCTCTTTCCAGGGTGAGCTCAGGTCCTTATACGCCGCCAGCGCCGCAACCAATGCCCCCAGCGAAACCGAACCCTGCAACACCAGAAGGCCACCAATCAGGTAGAACATGAATGGTGTCAGCTGCGAGATGAAGTTGTTTATAAACTTCATAAAGAACTTCTTCTGGTAAATCTCAAAGCGGATCGCGAAAAGCCGCCCCAACTGATCGGAGATCATAGCCCGGCGATAGCGCCAGCCGCCATTGCTGCGGAGGGTTGACGCACCTGCCGCGTTTTCGCCGATCTGGGCAGCCAACGCCCGAACTTCCTGAATACGTTTCTTGTTCAACAGGTTGATCTGACGCTGCAATTTAGGGATTAACCAGGCCTGCACCGGGATCAGGGCGACTGCGGCCAGCCCGAACCAAAAGCTTTGCAAGAACAGGAAAGAAAGGATGGTGATCATCTGACCGGCTTGCAGAACTGGCTGGCTGATCGCATCGCCCATCAGCCCGCCCATTGGTTCGCTTTCAGCCGTGATCATCGAGACCATTTCGCCCTGGCTGACCCGTTCGAAATAGGGTTGCGGAAAAAGAAGCGCGCGGCTGACCAGCTGATACCGAAACCGTCGCAGCATGCGTTCGCTCAGCACACCCTTCATGGTGTTGATGCGCATTTTCATCAGCCCGTGCGCCAACACGGCAGCAAGGAAAGCAAAGCACAAGATGATCAGGAAATTCGTCTGTGAAAGCGTATAGCCCCAGACATCCACTTCGGCCGTTGTCGAACCGATTGCGTCGTTGATGATACGCTTGGGCAGTTCCAGCGTAAGATAGAGCAACGGAAACAACGTCGCCGTCACAGCCAACAGGATCAGCTGATCGCGTTTGGAGTATTTCCAAATAAAGCGGAAAATCGTGCGTTCTATGGAACCTGCCCCTACTGCTGGCCGATAACACGGCCCGGATGCCGCGCGCCCAAATTCAACGGTTTGAATTTACTGCCATACTGACACGTTATGCAAATTTTTTCCCACCTGAGAATTTTCTTTATCTTATGTGAACTAGTTCATTTACGCATGGCCGTGTTATTGCCTAAAGTCAGTTTAGAACGATATCGGGAGGGTTCTTTTGACTGCCAGTATTGGCGCAGTGTTACTTATGCTTTGCCTTTTTCAGGTCAAGCACATGTTCGCTGACTACTACCTCCAAACACCGAAAATGCTCTCTGGCCGAGGCGAGTATTTTCACTTGGGACGCGCGCAGCACGCAGCAGTACATGTTGCGGGCTCTGTCATCGTGTTTGCCGCGTTTGGCGCTCCGGTATTGTTCATCCTGATTGTCGGACTGCTTGAATGGGTCATTCATTTCAATATCGATTTCTTGAAAGCTAGCTATTCAGACAAGAAACAGCTTGAGCCGACGCAGGCCGCGTTCTGGCGTGCAGCTGGGTTAGACCAGTGCCTGCACAACCTGACTTATGTGGCGATGGTCTGGGCCTGGGTGACTTTCGCGGCAACGTAGCTCGTACCAGGATATGCCGTCCGATGCGCAGCCCAGAAGCTATGCGCCTATCCCTCGGCCGGTCATAGCGAGGCAAGCTGTTAACCTGCCCCACTCGACTTTGATCGATGCCAAAACCCGACTAGCCCAGAACCGAAAAACTGCTTTCCTCATTGATCGGGCGCTTGCGTGAGTAAAAGCCCACGTCGATGGTCCGTTTAATATAAGGCAGTTCGAATTGCAGCGGTTCCGCGTCGTGATCCGCTCCGCCTTCGCAATATGCGATCAGGGCTGCCATCATCTTACCCGCAATCGGTGCATTCTTATACTGGTTCCCGCTGGATCCGCAGGCCATGTAAAACCCCGGCAGGTTGGATTTGTCATAGATCGGAATCCAGTCGGTTGAGGCATCGTAAAGGTCAACCACACCACGCGTTTTCGATGGGATGCCAAGGGAAGGCACGCGCTGCGCATATCGCATGGCCTGTGTGGTCCATTGGTCCGTGAACTCGCGGTTGTAGTTGACGTCATCCTCGCACCATTGATGCGGATCACACTCCGGATCCTCTGATCCCACAAGGATGTGGTTGCCGTGTTCCGGGCGGCAGTAGCAGGCAATGTCGCTGTCCGAGACGATGGTTCCGTCGTTTTCAAAGTCGAACCCTTCCGGGGCAGGGACATGCACGACCTCTTGCCGCAGGGGGCGGGTTTTGATGGTCATGTCATCCAGAACGCCTGCCATCCCATTGATGATAGCCGAGCCCGGCCCGGCCACGTTCACGACAACCCTTGCGCGGATTTCTTCGCCTGAGGCAAGTTTTACACCGGAAACACGTCCATCCTCGGTCAGGATCTCGGTTACTTCGGCACTGGTGCGAACCTCGGCTCCGTGCTGTTTGGCAGCATCCATCAGGTTTTGCGCCGACAAGGCCGGGTCGGTGACGTACCCCGCCTGAGGCCAGTACACTCCACCCGACATCTTTCGCCCGTTGGGCTGGCCGAATTCCGGATCATCCAAACGGCGTGCCGGGGCAAAGCTGTCCAGCGAATAAACCGGCAGGCGTTCAACCACTTTTTCCCCCGACCATTCTTCGAACGGGCAATCCAGTTCTGATGAATTGCGCATGTGCTTTTCCAGCATCCCGTTCGCCTCGGTCTTCATAACCAGGCAGCCGGTTTCCCTGAACTGAGCCAGATTGGCCCCCTCCGGCAGTCCAAGATAGTCAGCCCAGTCGCGCCAGTAATGATAGCCTTCCCAGGCAAACGCCGTTCCATCGAAGGTGGAATAATGCATCCGGATGATCGCGCAGGACCCGGCGGTTGAACCGTGTCCAACCTGTGCGTTGCGATCCAGAGACAGGGTTTTCCAACCCGCCTTGGACATTTCGAACGCGATGGCCGCGCCGATCACGCCGGTACCGATGATGATTGCGTCTGGCTGACTCATGTCGGGTCTCCTTTCCAGTAGCGCCGGGAATATGCGCTGAATTCTTCAACTTCTTCGGGTTTCGGTTCGACGCCCGTAAAGGCGTATAGGTAATTCGGCACCATCGAGATCCGCGTCTCGAAGGGTTCGTTCAATTGTGCAAGGTCATATCCGATCTGCATGTAATACAGCACGCGCGCACGTGTTTCGGACTCAATCTCGGAATAGCCGTATCTGGCGAACATCGCGTGCAAAGCTTCAAGTCGCCGAGTGTCTGACTGGTCCAGCGCACGGCGTACTTTGCCCGATTTACGCGCCCAGTCGCGCACGGCAAAATCCAACGCGGTGTCAAACAAATCCGTATTGACCACACAACGATGCACGTTGCAGACCGCGCCCGTTATCGTGTCGGCTGGTGCTTCGGCCTGTTTTACAAGCGCAACCGTATTGGTCGCCTGCCACCGCGCCAGCAGTGCATCCAAAAGTTCCTGTCTGGACTTGAAGTACCAGTAGAAGGATGAGCGTGACACGGCCATCCGCTCGGCCAGGTTAAGAACCTTGATCTGGTCCACCCCGTCCGAAATCAGCACGTCCATCGCCACGTTCAGCCAGTCGTCGCGGGTCACCTTGATATTGCCGATCAGGGGCTCGGCTTCGGGATCGTCGCGGTGAAGGATAGGTTTGTTGTTCATTCAACTCTCCGGTGGCGCCCCGCCCTCTGCGGTGCGGCGTGCGATAAAGTCCTGCAAGGCACCAAAACGATCATTGTCTATGGCGGGGGCCTTGAAATCGTTCAGGATACCCTGCCAAACCCCCGTTGCACGTTGGTTGGCATCCGTCGATCCTCGCTCGGTCCATGTGCCGAAATTGGCGTAGTCATGGACATGCGGTTGATAGAACTCGGTGGTGTAGCGCTCCATCGTCTGGGGGCAGGCAAAGAAATGACCGCCGGGCGCGACCTCACTTAAAGCGTTATCAAAGCCGATCTCGGCAGGCCCCGCCTGCGCGCCTGCGCAAAGCTCGGCCACCATGTTCAGCACCTCGGCATCACAGACCAGCTTTTCGAAGGATACGGTCAATCCCCCTTCCAGCCAGCCCGCTGAATGAATGATCACAGTCGCGCCGGCCATCAGGCAACCCCAGAGGCCAAACTGGTTTTCATTCGCCGCCTGTACGTCGTTGCTGTTTGACGCCGACCCTGCCGCCGACCGCCAGGGCAGGCCAAGGTGACGCGCCAGTTGGCCTGCGGCAAGTGACGCCTGAAAATGCGAGGGCGTCCCGAATGCAGGTGCGCCGGATTTCATGTCCACATTGCTGGTGAACGTGCCATAACAGACCGGAGCGCCCGGTCTGGCCAACTGCGTCAAGGTCAGCGCGGCAAGCGCCTCGGCATGGGACAGGGTGATTGCCCCCGCCACGGTGATCGGCGCCATCGCCCCCATCAGAGTGAACGGAGTGATGATCGACATCTGACCGTGGCACGCAAAGTCGATCAGCCCTTGCGCCATGGGAATATCCAACGTGCGCGGGCTGTTTGTGTTGATGATCGTGTAACAATGCGCGTTGCCACGAAACTCATCATCCGACAGACCTCGCGCCGTGGACAGCATCTCAAAGCAATCCATGACCTGCGGCGTGCCGCGCGAGAAGAAGAACGGGAACTTGTCGGTCAGTTCCATCTGTGCCTGTGTCGTGAAGTAGTGGCGCAGATGCGTCGGTACATCCTGAGGTTCAACCTGAGGAGAGATCATCTGGAACACATCGAAATGATGGGTGAGCTTCAGAAACTCCAGATAATCCTGACCTGTCGCCGGGCGGCGACCACGTTCCAGATCGGTTGCGTTCGGCGCGCCTGCCCCCGGTTGAAACACCAGCGAACCCAGTTCCAGAGTGAAATCCCGATGCCGTGAACCGGCACGACAAGCAATAGATTTGGGGGCCGAGGCAACGGCAGCCTCAACCATCTCGCGCCCGATAAAGACCATCTCACTGTCTTCATCCACGCGCGCGCCACCCTGCTTGAACAGCTTGCGCGCCTCGGGAAGCAGGGTCTTTACACCCAACTCCTTGAGCGTACGCAACGCTGTCTCGTGCATGTCCGCAATCTGGTCAGCCGGGAACACCTCCATCAATGGGAAAGGGTTCCTAAGCTGGCGATAGTTCACGTCGCGGCTGGGCTGCGGGGCAGCCTCGCCCCCTCGCCTTCGGCGTCGTCGGTCCGGAGCGGCCATGATCAGCCCCGCATCGCTTTGCCCTGAGGGTCGTAGGGCGACGGTGCAATTACCCGCGCCGGACATTCCACCCCTACGACATGGACAGACAGTTCCGTACCCGGGTCCACCTTGTCACGGTCAATCAAGGCCATTGCCAACGACTTGCCGGTATAGTGCCCGTAACCGCCTGAGGTCACAAAACCCACGCGTTCGCCGCTGGCCCAGACCGGTTCATACCCGCTGGCGTCGGCGTCCAACGCATCGATTTCCAGTGTTACCTGTACCTGCGCCGGGCCATTGCCATCCCGTTCGGCCAACGCGGCCTCCTTGCCGACGAAATCCTTGTCCCAGTCGATCCAGCGATCCATGCCGGTCATACCGGGTGTGTAAGCCTGCGTGAACTCTGCCGACCAGATGCCATAGCTCTTCTCAAGCCGGGTTGACAGCATCGCATTGAAACCGCACTCGCGGATTCCCTCTTCTGCACCAGCTTCCAGCAAAATGCGGCGCAGTTTGATGTGATCGCCATAGCGGCAGTTGATTTCATACCCTTTTTCGCCGGTCACCGACATACGAGCCACGCGGGCACGGACGAGACCGATGTCGAAATCACCGCAGCCCATGAATTTCAGACCCGAGATATCCTGTTCGGCCAATTTTTCGACCACCGCCTGCGATTTTGGTCCGACCACGGCGAACCCGCAATACTCCTCTCCCAGGTCGCGGACGGTGACCCCATCCATCATATGATCGTTGAACCATCGCATATGCCAGGCGCGCAGGTAATAGCTGCCCATGATCCACCAGGTGCCATCGCCCCAGTTCAACACGGTCAGATCGCCTTTGAGCCGCCCATCCTCACCCAGCATCGGCGCCAGTTTGGCACGACCCGGGGCGGGCAGTTTCGATGCCATAACGTTATCCAGCCAAGCCTCGGCATTTGGGCCCGAAACCTCAAAGCGGGAAAAACCCGTGATATCCATCAGGCCCACGCCCTCACGGATGGTCCTGCATTCAGCGGCCACGATGTCGTGCGCGTTCGAACGTTTGAGCGTTGGCGTTTCCTCGAACCCTTTGGGCGCGAAATACAGCGACACCTCCAGATCCCAGCTGACACCCCATTTGCATCCGGCCTCGGTCATCGCGTCATGCGCCGGAGCCATCTTCAGCGGGCGACCCGCAGGCAATTGCTCGTTCGGGTAGGTCATCACAAAGCGGCGCGAATAGAACTGGCCAGTGGTTTCACGAATATACCGCTTGTTCTGTGCGAAATCACCATAGCGCGCCACATCCATCGGCCATGCATCCGCTTCGGGCTCACCATGGATCATCCATTCGGCCAGTGTTTTCCCAACGCCACCACCTTGCAGGAACCCGGCCATCACCGCGCAGGCGGTCCAATAGCCGCGCTTGCCCGGAACCGGACCAACCAGCGGGTTACCATCCGGTGAGAACGTGAACGCACCATTGACCCATGTCTTGATGCCCACGTTCTGAATCGACGGATACCGCTCAAAGCCCAGCGTCAGTTCGTTCTCGATCCGGTCAAGCTGTTCCTGAAACAGTTCCTCGCCATAGTTCCACGGCGCGCCATCCATCGCCCAGTGTTCGTGATCGACCTCGTAGATCCCAACCAGAACACCCTTCTGGTCCTGCCGCATATAGGTGAATCCTTCGAGGTCCACAGTCATCGGCATCTCGAAATCCGCCTGCGCAACTTCTGGCACAGTGTCTGTGATCAGATAGTGGTGCTTCAACGGTGAGACTGGCAACTCTACCCCGGCCATACGCCCAACCTGCTTGGCCCAGAGCCCGGCCGCGTTGACCACATGTTCACAGGTGATCGTGCCCTTATCGGTCACAACCTGCCAACCATCATCTGTCTGGATCAGCTCTTCGACCTTGGTTTCCTCGTAATATTCGGCACCACGTTTTCTGGCCGCAGTCGCATAAGCCTGAACAGTGCCTGTCGTATCGATATACCCTTCGCGATCCGCCCACATCGCGCCCAAAACACCGTCGGTTGACATGATTGGGCAGCGTCTTTGTGCCTCTTGCGGGGTCAGCAGCTCGCAATCATCAATGCCGATTGACTGGAAGATGCGGTAATTGGCCTGCAACCACTCCCAGCGTTCAGGCGTACCGGCCAGCGTCAGACCACCGGTCATGTGCAAACCGATATTCTGGCCCGATTCTTTTTCGATCTCACTCAGTAGGTCAATTGTGTAGGCCTGCAACGAGGCCATGTTCGGATCCGCGTTCAGGGCATGGATGCCGCCCGCTGCATGCCAGGACGATCCCGATGCCAGCCGCCGCCTCTCCAGCATGACCACATCGGACCAGCCGAATTTGGCCAGATGATACAGAACCGAAGCACCAACGACGCCCCCACCAATGACCACTACGCGATATTGGGATTTCATCCCGACCTCCCTGAACAGAATCTGAGAAGACGCTAGTGGCACTGTTCAGTTCTGTCTAGACATTTATGTACAGTACGGAATGCGAGAACTCTGCCGAATGCTTTGCAAACCTAAAGCTGGGCGCTTGGGCGGGCTTTCACGCTTTCAAACCAAACCTGCGTGTTCGTATTGCCGTCCGGTATCCGCATCTTAATGACGCGCGCGAAATCGACAAAAACAAAAGTGGATATATCCGCCAGAGTGAATACATCGCCCGCAACATACGCGCTTTGCATCAACCGCGCCTCCAGCAGTTCAAAAAATGACGCAACCCGCTCGCGCCCACGCTGCGCCAGTTCGGGGATCTGCGCATGATTAACCGTGCCGGGAATAGCACGGTCTTTGAACGCCGGATGGCTGTTGCGTAAAGCTTCAGCGATGGGCGCACCGCCCTGCTGCTCGGCAATTGCGTTCCACATCAGGACCAACCCTTTTTCATCAGCGGTCCGGCCCATCAAGGGCGGCTCGGGGAAACGCGCTTCAAGATACGCGGCGATGCCAAGATTTTCGGTCAGGACTGCGCCGTCATCCGTTACCAGAACCGGGATTGTGGCCCGGGGGTTCACTGCACGAAACTCAGTGCTCAACTGCGCGCCCTCAGCAATCGAGATTTCGTGCGTTTCGATGTTCAACCCTTTTTCCGCGATGAACATGCGGGCACGGCGCGGGTTTGGGGCCGTAGAGCAATCGTAGAATATCATGCAGGCCCCTTCTCTCTGGTCAACGCCGATAGATGAAACAGCGCCCTTCGACGGCACCCTCGGGCAACGGCATTTCCTCCAGCGCCTCGAAATACATCCGGTCACTTGAAACCATTAATCCACCCGGTGCCAGCAAGGGCTCGATCAACGGGGAAACAAGCCGCGCAAAGATGTCGTTCTTTTCGCGATTATGCCCCCCAAGGTCTGCATGAATCAGGCTTGCTGTCGGTCCAAACCTGTCGACCGCCGCTGGCAGCGTCTCGCGCACATCCCCCAAGATCACCCGATCCTCGGGCGGGGTTGAATCAGGGTGCGAAGCCACCGCGCGTTCGAAAACAAAGACAGGACGTCCATCGATATGCTGCACAAGATGATGATAGGTGCGCCCATTGCCCAACCCCAGTTCAAACACCGGGCCAGCCATGCCTGCCGTTTGCGCAATCGCGTGATCCAGGCAGGCGCGCTGCGACACCATACGATCGATAAACAAGTCCAGACGACTTTGATTCTCGGACACTGGCAAATATCTCCTTGATACCAATCGAAAGCATAGGTGCCCCCGACGCCGCCTTAGATGACAAATTCTCAAGACTTTGTGTAGCGACGAAGCCCAAAGTTTCACATTTTCGCGACATTTCAGCCCAAGAACGGGTTTGACTAGACAGGCGGAACCGCGCGACACTGACGAAAAAATCACGGGGAGTTGAAACGACCGATGTCACCAAGCGGCCAAACGGTTGGAAAACCTGCATGAGCGCGTTGTTGTCTGTCAGAGACCTCAGCATCGGCTTTGGTGCGGGCAGTTCCGTGGTCAAGGATGTGAATTTCGATGTCAAACCAGGAGAAACCTTGGCGCTGGTCGGTGAATCGGGATCGGGTAAAACCATCACGTGCCGGGCCGTCTTGCGGATTCTGCCGCGAACGGCGCAGATACGCAGCGGCACGATAACTTTGAATGATTCCAAAGGTACATGTAACCTGACAGCGGTCAGCGAACGAGAAATGCGCGGCATTCGTGGCAATCGCGTTTCGATGATCTTTCAGGAACCCATGCGATCGCTGTCACCTCTGCACAAGATTGGGAATCAGGTCAGTGAAGTCCTGTGGCTCCATCGTGGGCTTTCCGAGTCCGAGGCGCGCAAAAAGGTCCTGACACAGTTCGAGCGCGTGGGCTTTCCAAATCCGCAGCGTGCCTATGACTCCTACCCGTTCGAGCTGTCGGGCGGAATGCGCCAACGCGCCATGATTGCGATGGCAATGGTATCCAAACCCGAACTGCTGATCGCGGATGAGCCAACCACCGCGCTGGATGTGACCACGCAAGCGCAGGTTCTGGGACTGATCAAGGAATTGCAGCGCGAGACCGGCATGGCGCTTATTCTGGTGACCCATGATCTGGGCGTGGTCGCCAACATGGCCGAACAGGTTGTGGTCATGCACAAGGGCCGCATCATGGAGGCTGGCCCGGCCGCACCAATCCTGACCTCCCCCGCACATCCATATACCAAACAACTGTTTGATGCGGCACCGGAAATTCCAGATCAGGATGCTGTGGGCATACCGATGCCGGACGACGATCTGATCCTTCAGATGAAGGGCGTCTCAAAGACCTACACGATGCGGTCCAGCAAAGGGTGGCAAGCCGACAAGGAAATCTATGCTTGCAAAGGGGTCGATTTGAATTTGGCACGCGGCAAGACGCTTGCCATAGTCGGTGAAAGCGGATCAGGTAAAACAACAGCCGCGCGGATTGCATTGGGTGCAGAACTACCCGATCCCGGCGGAGAAGTCCTGTTTCGCACCGCGCCGAATACCGATCCCATCACGGTGCACAACATGACCCGGGCCCAGCGCACCGCGTTTCAGCGCAATGCGCAGATGGTGTTTCAGGATCCCTACAGCTCGCTCAGCCCACGGATGCGCATTCAGGACGCGATGACCGAGCCGTTGGAAATTCACCGTATCGGAACTACGGCCGAGCAGCGCGACAAAGCCGCCGAGATGTTGCAGCGCGTCGGCCTGACAGCCGACATGCTGAAACGCTATCCACACGCCTTTTCAGGGGGTCAGCGGCAACGTCTGTCGGTGGCCCGCGCCATGATGCTCGACCCGCAGCTCATCGTGTGTGACGAACCCACCTCGGCGCTGGATGTATCGGTACAAGAGCAGATTCTGACCCTGTTGGAAAACCTGCAGGACAGCCTGAACCTGTCCTATCTGTTCATCTCGCACGATCTGGCTGTGGTCGCGCGGATCGCCGACGAAGTTGCCGTGATGCGTCGCGGCCTGATCGTCGAGCAAGCACCACCCGAAACTCTTTTCTACAATCCGCGCCACCCCTACACCAAAGCGCTGATTGCCGCTCAACCCGAACCCGACATCAATCGCCCGATCGACCTGAAAGTGGTTTCCTTGGGCGCCGGCGCGCCGGACAGTTGGGATGAAGCCTTTCGTTTCTCGGACACCGTGATACCCTCATTGGTGGAATTGGAACCGGGCCATAAGGTACGTTGCCATGTTTAAGACCACTCGCCCCCTGATCCTGGCCGCTTCGCTGACGCTCATCGGGATGCTGCCCGCCACGGCAGAGACGATCCCCACACCTCAGGAAAGCGCGTTCTGGAACTCGGAAGTAGAAGCGGGCAATCTGCCGCCCGTTCAAGAGCGCCTGCCCAAGGACCCGCTGGTAGTCGATCTGGAAGCAAAGGGCCGCGAGTTCGGCAAACAGGGCGGCACCCTGCGCACCATGATCACGCGGTCCAAAGATATCCGCCAGATGGTTGTCTATGGTTATGCCCGGCTGGTCGGTTTCGACCAGAACTATGAGATTATCCCCGATTTGCTGGCGTCGTTTGAAAACGAAGACGGCCGCAAGTTCACCCTGAAACTGCGCGAAGGGCACAAATGGTCAGACGGTTCTCCGTTTACGTCGGAAGATTTCCGCTATTGGTGGGAAGACGTTGCCAACAACAAATTGCTCAGCCCGTCAGGCCCGCCGGATTTTCTGATTGTCGAAGGCAAATCACCCACCGTTACCTTCCCGGATGAAACCACGGTGATTTTCGAATGGGAGGACCCTAACCCGGGTTTTCTACAATCGCTGGCTCAGGCACGACCGCCCTTTATCTATCGCCCAGCAGCTTTCCTGAAACGATATCACGAGAAATATGCCGACCCCGAGGAACTTGCCTTTCTGGTCGACGATGCCCGAGTCAAAAGCTGGGCCGCGCTGCACAACAAGCTCGACAACCTGTACAAGTTCGACAATCACGAATTGCCCACGTTGCAACCCTGGCTGAATGCAAGTTCCGGCAAGAAAATCCGCCACAATTTCGTACGTAACCCCTATTACCACCGCATCGACAGCAAAGGGGTTCAACTGCCTTATATCGATGTGGTCGAGATGGAGATCGTTGCCCCCGGTCTGGTCGCTGCCAAAACCAATGCAGGGGAAAGCGACCTGCAAGGCCGGGGTCTGGATTTCCGCGACGCTTCGATCCTGAAAAAAGGCGAGGCGCAAGGCGGCTACAAGACATTGCTATGGAAAACCGGCGTTGCGTCGCAAATCGCGATTTATCCGAACCTCAATTTCGAGGATGACGTCTGGCGCGACGTGTTGCGTGACGTCCGTGTGCGGCGCGCCCTGTCCCTTGCCATCGACCGCGAGACAATCAACCAGGCTTTGTATTTCAAGCTTGCGCATCCCGGCGCAATGTCGGTTCTGCCTGCCTCGCCCTTTTACGATGAAAAAAATGCCACCGCCTGGGCTCAGTACGATGTCGGCCAGGCCAATGCGTTGTTGGATGAGGTCGGCCTGACCCAGCGCGACAAGAACGGTATCCGCCTGCTACCGGACGGGCGCCCAATGGAGCTGGTGATCGAAACCGCTGGCGAGCGGCAAGAGGTTGAAAACGCCCTTCAGATCGTTACTGACACCTGGCGCGAGATCGGGGTCAAGCTGGTCATGCGCCCGTTGGATCGCGATATCCTGCGCAACCGAGTGTTTGCCGGCAACTCGATGGCATCGGTCTGGTATGGATGGGATGACGGTATCCCGCAGGCACACACGTCTCCAACCTATCTGGCGCCCACCGATCAGGTATTCCTGGCCTGGCCAAAATGGGGCCAGTTCTACCAGACAGGTGGTGAAGCCGGGGAAGCCCCCGACATGCCCGAGGCAGAACGTCTGATGCAACTGGCCCATAACTGGGAGGTCGCCACAACGGACGACGAACGCAAGGAAATCTGGACGGAAATGCTTAAAATCCACGCCGATCAGCTTTATGCCATTGGTATCCTGAACGGAGCACCCCAACCCATTGTCGTGTCGAACCGTCTGCGCAATGTGCCGGAACAGGCCATGTGGGCATGGGAGCCCGGTGCGCATTTCGGCGTTCACCGCCCGGACGAGTTCTTTTTCGCCGACTAAGCAGGAGCAGCTAAATGGTCATGCTGCGCTATGCGGTGTATCGCTTTTTCACGATGCTGCTGACATTGTTGGTGGTCTCGGTCCTGATTTTCATAATCATCAACCTGCCGCCCGGTGATTACCTGAGCAACCAGATTGCCGAGCTTCAGGCCTCGGGCCAGTCAGCAGGTGTCGCCAAGGCCGAGTTTCTGCGCGCCGAGTACGCTCTGGATCGCCCGATGTGGGAACAGTACCTGATCTGGGTGGGCTTCTGGCCGGGACCGCACGGATTTTCGGGTCTGATCCAAGGTAATTACGGCTGGTCATTTGAGTTCGACCGGCCTGTATCTGAAATCGTGGGCGACACGCTTTGGCTGACGGTCGTCGTCAACCTGGCCGCGATCCTGTTTGTTTATGCCGTTGCTCTTCCCCTGGGTGTTATTGCTGCGGCGCGATCACGGACATGGATTGATTATACCTCGGCCTTTGTGGGTTATCTGGGGCTAGCGACACCCAACTTTTTGTTGGCCCTGATCCTATTCTACTACGGGCATCGGTATTTCAACCTGCCTATCGGCGGCCTGATGGATCCGCAATTCGAAGGTCAGCCGCTGAGTTGGGACAAGATGAAATCTATTCTCATCCACCTGATCGTTCCGACTTTTGTCATCGGAACCTCGGGCGCATCGGCGATGATGCAGCGCCTGCGGGCAAATATGCTCGATGAACTGGGGAAACCCTATGTGGAAACGGCCATTGCCAAAGGTATGGCGCCGTCGCGGATGCTGACGAAATATCCGTTGCGCGTGGCATTCAACCCGTTCGTTGCGGATATCGGTAACCTTCTGCCATCTATGGTGTCGGGATCGGTTCTGGTGTCAGTCGTTCTGGGCTTGCAAACCATCGGGCCGACTTTGCTGACAGCACTGAAAACGCAGGACCAATTCCTGTCCGCGTTTATCCTGATGTTTGTCGCGCTGCTGACGCTTATCGGCACGATGATCTCGGATATTCTGCTGGTGATGCTGGATCCCCGCATACGATATGAGGGGCGCGAAGCATGACCGATACTCCTGACAACCGCTACGTCGATGACGCGCCGTTTGATCCGCAGGCGTCGATACAGCAACTGGAACGCGCCGATCTGGATGCCCCCAACTGGGTATTGGTCTGGCGCAAGTTCCGCACGCATAAGCTGGGTCTGATCTCGGGCATCTTCCTGCTAATGTGCTACCTGATGCTCCCATTTGCCGGTTTCATCGCGCCGTATGGCCCGAATGACCGGAACGGAGAGCATCTGTATGCGCCACCGCAATCGGTGAACTGGTTTTACGAAGGCGCTTTTATCGGCCCCCATGTTTTTCCAATCGTCGCCGAGGCGGATCTGGAAACCTTCCAGTGGAAGTTCGTCCCTGACACTGACGACCCGCGCCCGATCCGGTTCTTCTGTGAAGGGTCCGAATATCGACTTGCGGGTCTTATCAAGACAGACAGGCATCTTTTCTGCGCGCCGGATGGTGCCACCTTGTTCCTCTGGGGGTCCGACAGGCTGGGTCGCGATATCTTCAGCCGCATCCTCTATGGGGCGCAGCTGTCGCTGACCGTGGGGCTGATCGGTATTTCGGTATCATTCTTTCTGGGTATCCTGTTCGGTTCGATGGCCGGCTATTTCGGTGGCCGCATCGACTGGGTCATCAACCGGGTCATCGAAATTCTGCGTTCGCTGCCGGAATTGCCGCTGTGGCTGGCACTGTCTGCCGCCGTGCCATCGAACTGGAGCCCGGTTGCCGTATTCTTCATCATTTCGATCATCCTCGGCATCCTCGACTGGCCAGGACTGGCGCGTTCAGTTCGTGCAAAGTTCCTGTCACTACGCGAGGAAGAATACGTTCGTGCGGCAGAAATGATGGGCGCAAGCTCGGGCCGGGTGATCCGTAAGCACTTGTTGCCGAATTTCATGTCTCATTTGATTGCATCAGCCACCCTGTCGATCCCGGCAATGATACTTGGGGAAACGGCGCTTAGCTTTCTTGGCCTGGGCCTTCGTGCACCAGCGGTCAGTTGGGGTGTGATGCTGAATGACGCGCAAAACCTCGCATCGATTGAGATCTACCCCTGGACGGCAATCCCGATGCTTCCGATCATCGTGATCGTACTGGCTTTCAACTTTCTGGGTGACGGGTTGCGCGACAGCCTTGACCCTTATCAGCAATGAGCCTTCTTGCCACCCTTCCCGCCGTCGACCGATATCGCAAGGTCGGCACAGGCGCTCTGCCAAGTGCTTTTGCCGTCTCCGAACTGGCGACAGCCAGCTTTGCAGCCGTTGGGCAAGAGATGGCCCGCTTTATGCAGGCGCTGAACCTGACCCAGAAAGCACCCGAGATCGCCATCGACCACCGGCTGGCATCGTTGTGGTTCGGCTATTCCTTCAAGCCCGATGGCTGGGAAATGCCAAACCTTTGGGATGCGGTCGCGGGGGACTACAGGGCCTCAGATGGCTGGATTAGGCTGCACACCAACCTTCCGCGCCATCGCGCAGCAGCGATGAAGGTTCTCGGCACCCCGCCAGAGCGTGAAGCTGTGGCAAAAACCGTCAGAACCCGGGCCATATCCGATTTGGAAACCGATATTGTGGCCGAAGGCGGCGTGGCCGCTGCCATGCGCAGCCGGACCGAGTGGCTTGAACATCCGCAGGGCCGCGCTGTATCGCGCGACCCGTTGATTGGCTGGCAAGGCCCCCGGTACGTCAAGCTGCGCGAGAGACCGCAGGCAACTCCTGCAAGACCTCTTGCCGGGCTGCGGGTTCTTGACCTTACACGCGTTCTGGCAGGTCCGGTATCCACCCGCACATTGGCCGGTTTCGGGGCCGAGGTTCTGCGGATCGATCCGCCCGGTTGGGACGAACCCGGTGTGATCCCCGACATTTCACTTGGAAAACACTGCGCCTATCTCGATCTGAAATCGACCAATGGCATGGAACGGCTGCAAGAACTTCTGCCCCAAGCGGATGTGTTCGTACACGGGTACCGGCCCGGCGCTTTGGATGCGCTTGGCCTGACGCGCGCCAAGCGCGATGAACTGGCACCGAACAGGGTCGAGGTGACG
Organism: Ruegeria sp. AE4; assembly: GCF_056542185.1. Taxonomy (NCBI): domain Bacteria; kingdom Pseudomonadati; phylum Pseudomonadota; class Alphaproteobacteria; order Rhodobacterales; family Roseobacteraceae; genus Ruegeria; species Ruegeria sp. AE4. The sequence goes on from NZ_JBQFZK010000009.1 coordinate 116,224, forward strand.
CTGAATGCCTATGGCTGGCAAGGCCCCTGGTCGACCCGGCGCGGGTTTGACAGCCTTGTCCAGATGAGCGCAGGAATTGCGCATGCGGGCATGGGATGGGCTGACGCAGACAAACCGACGCCGTTGCCGGTTCAGGCTTTGGACCACGCGACCGGCTATCTGATGGCCGCCGCCGTCCTTTCCGCATTGGCCGAAGCCGCGTCGGGCAATTCCATCATGCATGCGCATCTGTCCCTTGCCCGCACCGCCGAGCTATTGGCGGTTCTCGGCAAAGACGACGTCGAGGCCGAGCCCATTATTCCAATGCCCACGGATTACTCGCCTGTGACAGAAGCCTCGGGCTGGGGACCGGGGCACCGTCTCAGACCAGCGCTTAGCCTCGGTGACGCTGTGCTGCAATGGGATTTACCGGCGTCGAAACTGGGCACATCCGAACCGGTCTGGCCCTTCGTTTCCTAGTGACCCAGCTCTTTCGGTGGCACCTCATCCGAGGCGCGATTCAAAGCGACGGAAGGCCTTGCTATCGGTCGTCACCGCCCGGTCCGATATCGTCCAGATAATCCTCGTCGATCGCGGCCTGAACAGCCCCCGTCACGGCTTCACGCTGTTTCGGTGTCAGGTCTTCTGCTTCCTTGCCATCCGCCAATCTTACAGTGACCTCGCGATGCGCAAACTTGATCCCCTCTCGCGCGAACAGCTCGCGAATGTCCTGATAGACCTTTTTGCGAACCAGCCACTGGTCGCCGGGTTTCGTCATGAACTTGACCCGGATGATCATCGCTGAATCCTGCATCTCGATCACGCCCTGTGACTTCAGCGGTTGGATGAAATTGTCTCCGATTACGGGATCGGCCAACAACTCCTGACCCAGTTTCTTGATCAATTTACGAACCTTCTCGACATCGGTGTCATAGGTCACGCGCAGCGGCAGCTTCATGATCACCCAATCGCGCGAGTAGTTGGTCAGCACTTTGATCTCGCCAAAGGGAATGGTGTTCAGCGCACCCAGATGGTGACGCAGTTGCATGGACCTGACCGAGATTTTCTCGACCGTCCCTTTCACATCCCCAATGTCGATATATTCCCCTTTCCGGAACGCATCATCCAGCAGGAAGAATGCGCCGGAAAAAATGTCGCGCACCAGCGTTTGTGACCCGAACCCCACGGCCAAACCAACCACACCGGCACCCGCAAACAACGGGCTGACATTGATACCCAGTTCCATCAGGACAATTAGTACGATCGTGACCACGACAACAGCCAGAATTGCGCCCCGGAAAAGTGGCAACAGCGTTGCCAGACGGCTTTGCCCGCCTTCCCCGCCTTCGTCGCCCAGTTCAACCTCGGTGCCATCGTCGGATTCTTCAGCGATCTTGCTGTCGATCCAGATCCGAAAGAAATGAAACAGGATGTACCCGATAAACAGGACAACCATCACATCCAGCGCACGTTCTACCGGCAGATCCTCGCTCCAGTCCGCGTTCGGGTACCATATCACGACAAGCGCATAAGCCCCGAGCACGAAAGCCAGAATTCCGGCTACCCGGCGGGCCAGGTCTTCATAAGTCAGAAGATGCTGCTTCGGCTGTTCAGCCTCGGGTATATCCGCCGCCCCGGCGCCTTCATCCGCTGCCGCGGCTTCCCCGTTTATTTCGCTAATCATGCGCGAGCGGTCGAAATATCGCTCCAGCAGATAGTTCATTGCACCATAGGCTATGACCACGGACATGAAGATTAGATAGCTGCTTGCAATCAACGGCAGCGGCGTCGGATGCTCCAGCGCCAGATCAACAGCCAGACGGAACCAGCTGAACACGACATAGATGATCAACGCCGGTGCCCAGCCGAAAGACACAAACCGCAACAGCCATGACACCTGTTCGGATGCCCGCCCACCCCGGATCGCGTTCGAGATTGCACGGGCGTTGAACAGGATCATCAGTATGTTGCCCAGCGCGCCCAGCATTGTCAGACCGCCATACACCATGGCGTAGACGTTGTAGTTCAGTCCAAAATCCGCGACCCAGGTAGAAAACAGAACGACCGAAATGTCATAGGTCGCCAGCACGGACGCCCAAATATACAGCCTGCGCGCATTCTTGTCCGAAAAGGGCGGTAATCGATATTGGCTCAGATAAGGTGACAGGACCATGCGCCAGAGGTCCGACACCGTGCGCGACAGGAAAAAGGCCGTAAAGATTGCCGTGATCGTGAACTGGACCGAGATATCCTCGGCCTCGCCAAAGATCAGATACCCGACGATCAAAGCCATGATCATGGCAAAGACCGTGGCTCCAATCCCCATCAGGAACCGGAACAGCAGGAACGGCATCTTTTCCCGATACCCCTGTGGTTCGTCCTTGATCCGCGCCACCACCCAGCGGCGCGCGAACCGCTTCCCGTATATCTCGATCGACAGCCACCGCCCAAGTAACAGGAACAGGATGTTCCAACCCAACACCTCGACATAGGTCTGAATTCGGCCATCCGGGCTGGTCTGGCGCAGGATGTATTGTACTTCAAAAATAGAATAGGGCAGCGCCTCGAGCCTCGATTGCATCGACTCACGGAACTTCGAGAACCGCTCTTGCGCCTTCATCAGTTGCGAACCGTCACCCATTGGGTTGCTCGAATCGCTGTCTGCGCCCTCCGAACCTGCATCCTTTCCGCCTGCCGTTGTCACAACCTGACCGGCACTGTCGATGACAATGACACTTGCGCCCGCATCGCTGGCCGCGCGGATTGCAGCGGCCAGATCACTTTCCTTGTCGGCCTCGGACGAACTGCCCGACCCTGAAGGATATCCGGGAATCAAGGATGACTGCGCCAATGCACCATTAGGAACGCCCAGAACAATGGCCCACAACGCAAAGAACAATACGGCCAGAAAATCATTTTTCATCGGGTCTTGCATCCAGTTTTCCTGATGTTGGTCAGATTACAGAAGCATTTCAGGCAGTTCAAACACTCGCATCAAACCGTCTCGATATCGTGTTAGGACGTGTTCTTGGCGCACTCTGATGTCTGCAGGTGTTTTCAATCTTTCGAAAATTGAATATGACCAAGCAAAAGTTTCAGGTTCGCCCCGACTGTCATCATCGGGTTTTTTTGGCGACCTTGCCTGGCGGTGGCGCGATATGTCGCGAAACAGTCAATACGCTGTTGCCAAATCGCAATGCTTGAAACATTTGCAAGTACGCAAATCCGCCTTTGGCAAGCGTGGCACTGAAATATACGGTAACGCTTGCGAACGCGCGGATTTCGCTCTGGGATCAAGAAGACGGGCAACACTATGAGCCTTGGCACAACCAATTCTAAACCGGACCGCGCGCCGCGTATCCTGTTTTACAGCCACGACACGTTCGGTCTGGGGCATTTGCGCCGGTCCCGTGCCTTGGCTGCGGCAATCACACAAGCGGACCCAAGCGCTTCGGCACTGATCCTGACGGGCTCGCCCGTGGCCGGGCGTTTTACCTTTCCCCGCCGCGTTGACCATGTGCGCCTGCCCGGCGTGACCAAGCGCGCGGACGGCTCGTATGCCGCGCGTACAATCGGAATGGGGATCGACGAAGTTACCGAATTGCGTGCGGGATTGATCCAGACCGCGGTTCAGCAATTCGACCCCGACGTGTTGGTCGTCGACAAGGAACCGACAGGGTTCCGGGGTGAGCTGTTGCCGACACTGAAATACCTCGAACGCCATTGCGGAACGAAACTGGTTTTGGGCCTGCGTGATGTGCTGGACGAACCCGAAGTGCTGGCCGCCGAATGGGCGCGCAAGGAAGCCATCGAGGCGACCGAACGGTTCTATCATGAGATCTGGGTTTACGGATCGCAATCGATCTATGATCCGACGCAAGGCTTGCCGCTAAGCGCGTCAGCGCGATCCCGCATACACTGGACGGGATATCTGCGCCGCGACCTCGGCCCGGTCGGTGAACCGCCTCAGCAACCTTATATCCTGATCACACCCGGCGGCGGGGGCGATGGCAAGGCGCTGGTCAACCTCGTGCTATCTGCCTACGAGAAAGACCCAGACCTGTCGCCGCGCGCTGTGCTGGTCTATGGCCCGTTCCTGTCGGGTGAATTGCGCAACTATTTCGAAGCACGGGTTGCCGCATTGAATGGTCGTGTAACTGCGGTTGGATTTGAATCGCAGATCGAAACACTGTTTGCCGGGGCCGAAGGCGTGGTCTGCATGGGCGGCTACAACACGTTTTGCGAGGTCCTGTCCTTCGACAAACGGGCCGTCATCGTTCCACGCACCACACCCCGTCTGGAACAGTGGATACGGGCCTCACGCGCAGAAGAGCTGGGGCTGGTCAAGATGCTGGACGAACAACGCGACAGCCTGACACCCGACGCAATGATCCGTGCCATCCGCAACCTGCCGCACCAATCTGTGCCGTCGCAGGCCATCCAAAGCGGATTGCTGGATGGTTTGGACTATGTCACCGACCGCATTGACAGCCTGCTGACACGGGAACAGAAACGAGCCACTGGATGAACTCGGCCTCTCCCAATCTGGCGGTTGTGGTCAAAGGCTGGCCGCGACTGTCCGAAACATTTATCGCGCAGGAACTTGTTGCCTTGCAGGAAGCCGGACACCGATTTGACATCTGGTCTCTGCGCCATCCAACCGACACCAAACGTCACCCTTTGCACGAACGCTTCTCGGGGCAGGTTCGCTATCTTCCAGAATACCTGCATGAAGAGCCACAGCGGGTGTGGGCGGCCCGCGCTGCCGCCCAAGACCTGCCCGGCTATGCCGCAGCCTACAAGATCTGGCGGCACGACCTGCGCCGCGACCCGACGCCGAACCGCATCCGCCGGTTCGGGCAAGCATGTGTTCTGGCCGCCGAGTTACCCGCCCAGACGCAGGGGCTCTATGCCCATTTCATGCACACCCCCTCGTCGGTCGCCCGATATGCGGCCATCATACGCGGTCTGCCATGGAGCTTTTCTGCCCATGCCAAGGATATCTGGACCTCACCGGATTGGGAAAAGCGTGAAAAGCTGCAGGCCGCAACGTATGGGGCCGCTTTCGGGGCCACCTGCACGGCAATCGGCGCGGAACACCTGCGCAGCCTCGCTGATGACCCCAACCGCGTGGAGCTTATCTATCACGGTCTGGACCTGTCGCGCTTCCCCGAACCGCCAAAACGCAGGATACGCGCCGCTGGCGATCCGTTTCACATGATTTCCGTTGGACGACTGGTTGAAAAGAAGGGCTTTGACCGTCTTATTGCGGCCTTCACACTGCTGCCGGAAAACCTGAACTGGCATTGGACCCACATTGGCGGCGGGGGTCTTGGGGACACTCTGCACACACAGGCGCGCGCTGCTGGTATCGCGAACCGCATCACCTGGAGGGGGGCCTGCGATCAGCCGGAGGTGATCGAAGCCATGCGCAGGGCCGACCTGTTTGTCCTGCCCAGCCGTATTGCTGCGGACGGGGATCGTGACGGATTGCCGAACGTGTTGATGGAGGCCGCGTCCCAGCTATTGCCGATCCTGTCGACACCGGTTTCGGCAATCCCGGAATTCATCCAATCCGGAACGCATGGCGTATTGTCTGATGACGACCCGGCTGCATTGGCTTCGGCCATTTCAGCTCTGGCCGCTGATCCGGAAACGGCAGCAACTATGGCGCGTGCAGCCTATGACCGTCTGATTGCAGATTTTCGAATGGACCCTGGTATTGCACGGCTGTCGGCACGGCTGAAAACCCTGAGCATGGAAGACGCGTAATGGCGCGGGTTGCGTTTTATGCGCCAATGAAATCCCCCGGCAGCCAGAAACCCTCGGGCGACCGCGAAATGGCGCGAAACCTGATGCTCGCCTTGGCGGCGCAAGGGGATAAGGTCGAACTGGCCTCGGACCTGCGCATCTATGACAAGAACGGGGACCGGGACCTACAGCGAACCCTTGTTCGCGCGGCTGAGATTGAAGCACAGCGGCTGAACGCCGAGTTGCCCTTTGATACTGATCTTTGGGTGACTTATCACAATTACTACAAAGCACCCGACCTGCTGGGCCCCAAGATCTGCCAGGCGCGCGGCATTCCGTATGTGCAATTGGAAAGCACGCGCGCATCAAGCAGGCTGAACGGACCGTGGGCCGATTTCGCCCAAGCGGCGCATCAGGCGTGTGATGCAGCGGATATCATTTTCTACCACACTGCCAATGACCTGATTACGTTGGAACGGGACCGTTTTGGCAAGCAGGCACTGGTTGAATTGCCGCCATTTCTGCTTGAAACCGTGTTGCCTGTGGCTACGGCCGGGGACGGCCCCATGCTTACTGTCGGAATGATGCGGCATGGGGACAAGCTGGCGTCCTACCGGATTTTGGCCGAAGCCCTTTCGCACCTGACATGTGACTGGAACCTGAACATCGCGGGGGACGGACCGGCGCGGCCGGATGTTGAAGCGTTGATGGTGCCGTTCGGAAGCCGGGTGCACTTTCTGGGCCAGCTCGACCGGGCGGACTTACAGAAAATCTACCAACACGCATCCCTGCTTGTCTGGCCCGGCGTGAACGAAGCCTATGGGATGGTCTATCTCGAGGCGCAGGCGACAGGCCTGCCCGTGATCGCACAGGACCGCCCCGGCGTTCGGGATGTGCTGGCACCTGCTGTTTACTCATCGGTTGATGCTGGGGCCAGAGGGCTTGCCGATCACATGCAAAACCTGCTGGAGGATACCGCGCAGCGCCATGCGCTTGGGGCGAATGCGCGCAGCTATGTGGCCCGGCGTCATCTTATGCCTCAGGCGACCGAGCGATTGTGGGCACATCTACGGCCCTTGTTGAAGGATGTATCATGACCCGTCTTGCACTGCTTCGCCACGGGCATACCCATTGGAACCGCGCAGGGCGCATTCAGGGGCGCAGTGATATTCCACTGGATGACGACGCGCGGTCTGAACTGGCCGGGTATCGCTTGCCTGACCCATGGGCCGCCGCTGATATCTGGTCCAGCCCGTTGCTGCGCGCCAGTGAAACGGCGCGGATCGTGTCTGGGCGCGCCCCGAAAACCTCGGACGCGCTGACCGAAATGAATTGGGGCGACTGGGAGGGGCTTCGAGGTGTCGACCTGATCGCCGATGAAACCAGCGGGTATCGCCATATCGAAGACTGGAGCTGGGATTTTCGCCCGCCTCACGGTGAAAGCCCTGCCGAGGTTTGGACCAGGCTTCGCCCCTGGGTATCCGGACTACGACAGGATACAGTCGCGGTCTGCCATATTGGCATCATGCGGGTCATTCTCGCCCAGGCGTGGGGTTGGGATTTTGATGGTCCCGCCCCCTTCAAGATCAAGCGCAATCGGCTGTATATCGTTGAAATGGACACAATGACCGCAGACCCGGACCCCGCTCGCCTGATCAAACATGGGCCGATGCCATGAAGGTGATGATCGTTGTCACGCACCTTTTGGGAACAGGGCATCTAAGCCGGGCCCTGACGTTGGGCCGGGCGTTCCGGGATGACGGCCACCAAGTTATGGTCGTCTCGGGCGGGATGCCTGCGCCTCAACTGGACAGCAGCGGGGTAACCCTGTTCGGTTTGCCACCGCTCAGATCAGATGGAACCAATTTCACCCGGCTTCTGACTGAAAGCGGCGTCGAGGCTGACGCGGATTATCAGCGCGCGCGTGTGACAGCCATGGTGCAGGCGGTAAACAGCTTTCAGCCGCAAATCCTGATAACCGAGCTTTACCCCTTTGGTCGCCGGTCTCTGGCGGCGGAATTCGACGCGGCCCTGAATGCGGCACGGGCCCTGCCTCGGCCTCCGGTCATCCTGGGATCGATCCGGGATATTCTGGCCCCTCCTTCCAAACCTGCCAAGGCCCAGCGGACAGAAGATATCGTCACCCGCTTTTATGACGGCATTCTTGTTCACTCGACCGAAAGTGTCACACCGCTTTCGGTCAGTTGGCCGGTGTCGGACCGATTGGCGGAACGGTTGCATTATACCGGCTTTGTTGCGCCTGAGTTGCCTCAACCGCATCCTGATGCCGTTGGGCAGGGCGAAATCCTTGTCAGTGCCGGCGGCGGTTCTGTGGGGCAACCGATCTTTCGCGCGGCCATCGAGGCCGCCCGCCAGATGCCCAACAGGCGTTGGCGCCTGCTGGTCGGCGGGACGGATGCCAAGGCGAGAATAGCCGCGCTGTCCCAACTGGTCGAAGGAACCTCAGCAATTCTGGAACCCGTGCGCCCGGATTTTCGCCAGATGCTGCCCCATGCGGCGGCATCGGTCAGCATGTGCGGCTACAACACCGCCATGGATATTCTGCAAAGCGGAACACCCGCTGTTTTTGTCCCATTCGATGATGGCAAAGAGGTTGAACAGGGGCTGCGTGGGCAAAGCCTGTCGAGTTTGCCAGCCATCGAGGTGCTTCTCAGCCGAACCCTGAGCGGGCAGGCGTTGGCGCAGGCCGTAGAGCGCGTCATTTCAGATGGACCCCGAGCACAGCAGGATTTCGGATTTGATGGCGCGGCCCAAACCGTAGAGATCGCCAAGAACCTGCTGGAGCGGCGTACATGAACCCGGACTGGTACCCACTTGAGGTCGAACTGACCCATTGGCATGCAGCGAGCCTGTCGTTGCCGCTGTGGTGGCGAGACGATGACGCGATCGCTCCGACATCGCAGTTAGACCACCTGTCCGATCTGGCCGCACAGTTGGGCCTGCCGGTACATCTGGCCGTCATTCCCCACGCGGCAACCCCTGCGCTGGCTAACTATGTTGCGCGCGGCGAAACTCTCATCCCTGTGGTTCACGGGTGGTCCCACAAGAACCATGCGCCCGCCAGTGAGAAGAAAGCCGAGTTTCGCCTCAACCGTCCGTTGGACGAGGTTGTTGCCGATGCCGCGGCAGGACTGTCACGCCTTGACGCCTTGTTCGGCAACACCCTGCGGCCGATGTTTGTCCCTCCGTGGAACCGCATTGCACCAGAAGTCATCGAACATCTTCCATCGCTGGGATACCGCATTCTTTCCACGGCAACGCCCCGCAGAACGAAAATGGCGGCTGCGGGGCTTGAGCAGGTCAACACACATCTTGACCCGATTGACTGGCGGGGTTCACGCGGTCTGATCTCTCCGGACCGCCTGGTCGCTCAGACAGTTAACCTCCTGCGGGACAGGCGCGAAGGCCGCGCAGACAACGCCGAGCCGTTTGGAGTATTGACCCATCACCTGGTCCATGATCAGGACATATGGGCCTTTACCGAGGCGTTGTTGAAACATCTGCTGGACGGTCCTGCCACACTCTGGGTCGCACCGAAGAACGAATAAGGACATCGTCATGAGCCGACTGGATTCCATGCTTCGCCGACTGACGGCCCAACGTGACGGGCTGAACTGGGCAGCCGAACAGATCAGTGACCAAACTGGCGATGTGCTGGATATGGGGCTGGGCAATGGCCGCACCTATGACCACCTGCGAGAGATCCTGCCGAACCGACGGATCTGGGTGATGGATCGTGTGCTGCAATGCCATCCTGACAGCACCCCACCAGCCGAAGATTTCCTGCAAGGCGAAGCTGAACCCATGCTGCGGAAACTGATGGCCGAGGGGCACAAGATCGCGTTGGCGCATTATGATTTCGGACGTGGCATCAAACACGAAGATGTGGCCGAGGCCGCACGCCTCAGCCCGTTGATCGCGCAGGTCATGCAGCCCGGAGGGTTGTTGATATCCGGCCAGCCCCTTGTCGGCTTCAACCAGATCAAAGGGCCCGAGACGATCGCACCGGACCGTTACCTGTTCTATACGGCCTGATTACGCCACGCGGCGACCTCGCGCCCAAACCGAGTTGAGGGCTGGCACACCTGCGCGCATCCGGAAACGGATAACATCGGCGCGGGCATTGGCGCGCAACTCGCCACGATCCTCAAGCCCGGCGGCCTGCGCCGGGGCTAATGTGACGGTCTTCATTCCACGCGCCATATCGCCCCACATTTCACCCAGCATGACCGCAGACAATAACAAGGCCGACGGCACGTAATCCGAGGACATTACGTCCAGATGCCCAAGCTCGGCCAATTCGCTGGCCGCAACATTACCGGAATGAGAGCCTCCGCGAACAACGTTTGGCGCGCCCATCATGACCTTGATACCGTGATCATGACACGCTCGCGCAGCTTCCACCGTTGTGGGGAACTCAGCCAGCCGAATGCCGTGACCTGCCGAGATCTTCACCTGATCTTCGGTCGTATCGTCATGACTGGCAAGCACGGCCCCAAATCGGCGCGCGGCCTTGACGGTTTCGACCTCGTGCACATCACCGTTGCGATCCCGTAGGCTTTTCAGCTGAGCCACATGCTGAAAGAACGTATCATCGTCCATGGCATATTTGCCCTTCAGAAAGGATTCCAGCTTGCCCATGTCGCGAAACTGACGCTGGCCGGGGGTGTGATCCATGATGGACACAAGGCCAACCCTGTCCTCGGGTCCAAACTCGTCCAGTTCTTCGATCAGTGTCTCGGAACACACCTCTGCCCGCAAATGCAGGAAATGGCTGATCTTGAGCGCATCCTGCTCGCGCAGATCCCACAACTCCCGCGACAGGCCGCGGGCATATTTTCCGTACCGTCCTGCACCGGAGGGGATTGAACCTACCCGCATCGCATCGAACACACTTGTGATCCCCACGCTGGCCAGTTCCGCGTCATGGGCCAGAATGGCGGCGGCATGGGGCCAATGCACATTGGGGCGCGGCTGAATATGGCGTTCAAGATTATCCGTGTGCAACTCGACAAGACCGGGGCTGACATAGTCGCCTTCGCAATCTGTCGCACCTGCAGGAACTGCACGCCCGGTATCAATTTCGATGATGGTGTCACCCACAATTCGAACACAGCCGGTGACGGTTTCATTCGGCAGCACAAGCGTGGCATTGGCAAGGATCAAGTCTTCTGTCATCTGAACTTCACGCAATCTGAGGTATTGGAAGGCCACTTAATAGGAGGCCAATGTGACATTCACGCGATACGCGATCTATTTTGCGCCACCCGCCGGGGCGGCCTGGACGAAATTTGCGACCAGTTGGCTGGGCTGGGACATGGCAAAAGGAATGCAGGTCGCGCATCCGATCATGGGTGGCATCGACATTGCCTCCGTCACTGAGGTGCCGCGCAAATACGGACTGCACGCGACCCTGAAACCGCCGTTCCGGTTGCGCGATGGCCTGTCCTTTGACGCATTGCACCAGGCGTGCATTGCGCTGGCTGCGCGCCAGCAGCCCGTCACTCTCGACGGCCTGGAAATTGCCCGCCTTGGCCGGTTTCTGGCGCTGCGCCCGCTGGGTGAAACGCAGGAGCTGAATGCGCTGGCAGCGGCCTGTGTTCGCGACCTCGACCGGTTTCGCGCACCTGCCACTCAGGCCGAACTGACGCGCCGCCGCACCGCCGGGCTGACCCCCGAACAGGACGACAATCTGACCCAATGGGGCTATCCCTACGTGCTGGACGCGTTTCGATTTCACATCACGCTCAGCGGTAAACTGGACAAACCAACCCTCAGGGCAACCCAAGAAGCACTGCACACCCATCTGAGCCCCTTGCTGCCGCAACCTTTCCAGATCACTGATCTTGCCCTGATGGGCGAGGCGGAAGAAGGGCGGTTTCACCTGATCCATCGCTACGCGCTTTCCGGTTGAAGGCGGCGCAGGATTTCGGCAACCGTGTCTTCCAGCGCGCCGGAATTGTCAATTTGGATGACCCGGTTCAGACCATCCGGCAACGCCACTTTGGCGCGACACAACCGCCGCGCCTGCTCGTCTGCGCTTTCCCGTGCCCGCTCGGACAGGCGCCGCGCCAAAACCCCTGCATCTGCTGTCAGAGAGATCACAATCAGATCTCCAAACACCTTCTGCGCCTGCAAAAGAACGCTGCGGGAAAGATTGACCAGAACCGCATTCGCCCCCTGACGCTGTCGCAAAATCTCGGCTGGGATACCATAGAACAGTCCATGTGCAGGCCAGCTCAGCGCAAAAGCGCCTGCCTGTTCCATCTGCTGGAACTCTGCAACCGAAACCCGGTCAAAATCCTCGCCTTGTTCACCTGCGGGGCGGGTGATCACCCTCCGCACGCGCCGGACGCCAGGTGCCTGTGCCTCCAGCGCTTCCATGACACTGTCCTTGCCAACGCCCGAAGGGCCAACAATCGCTATGACAGGGGCAAGTGTCATGCCGCCAGTTCCGGTGTGAAGTCAGCGACATTGACTTCGCGGTCACAGACACTCTCACGTGCATCAAGGTCGTGGAATATCCCGACAATCGCCGCGCCACGCCCTTTTGCCTCTTCAATCAGCGACAACACGGTTTCGCGGTTCTGCACATCCAGACTTGCCGTCGGTTCGTCCAGCAACATCGCCGGGTAGTCATGCGCAAAGCCACGCGCAATGTTCACCCGCTGCTGTTCGCCGCCCGAAAAGGTTGTGGGGCTCAGGGTCCACAAGCGCTCAGGAATGTTCAGCCGTCTCAGTAACCCGGCTGATTTCTCCAGCGCCTCAATTCTGTCGCAACCCACGGCCAGCAAAGGCTCTGCCACAACGTCCAGCGTCGGCACACGCGGCACGACCCGCAGGAATTGACTGACATAGCCCAGCGTTTCCCGGCGGAGGGTCAAGATCTGGCGCGGCTCGGCTTTTGCCACGTCCAGACCTCCAACCAGCACCTGACCAGAGGCCGCCAGGTAGTTGCCATAAATCACGCGCATCAGCGTGGACTTGCCCGCGCCAGACGCCCCGGTCAAAGCAACGCACTCACCCGGTTCAACCCTCAACGACGCGCCTTCCATCACCGGGATAACGGCACCGCCCTGATTGTGCAGGGTAAAGCTTTTGCTCACATTGATCAGTTCAATCATTGCTTCACCTTTTCCCAAATACTCAAACCTGCAGAACGCTGGACACTAGCAGTTGCGTATAGGCGTGTTGAGGATCATCCAGCACCTGATCGGTCAGCCCGGCCTCAACCACATGACCATCCTTCATCACCATCAAGCGGTCGGCCAACAGACGCACCACAGCAAGATCATGGGTCACGATGATCGCGCTCAGCCCCATTTCACGCACCAAGCCGCGCAAGAGGTCCAGTAATCGCGCCTGAACCGAGACATCCAGCCCCCCGGTCGGTTCGTCCATGAACACCAGTCGCGGGCCAGTCACCAGATTGCGGGCGATCTGCAAACGTTGCTGCATCCCGCCCGAAAACGCGGTGGGCCGGTCATCAACGCGCGCCGCCTCGATCTCGACCCGGCCCAGCCAGTCAATGGCCTTGTCTCGGATGTCACCATAGTGGCGCTCGCCCACGGCCATCAGCCGTTCACCAATATTGCCTCCGGCACTAACTGACATCCGCAGGCCGTCACGTGCATGCTGATGCACAAAGGCCCAGTCGGTACGGCTCAACATCCGGCGTTCGGGCTCCGACATGGTCACCGTATCCACCGGCCCGTTCGCGCGCGTGTCAAAGATCACCTGCCCCGCATCGGGCACCAGATGACCCGCCAAACAATTCAGCAGGGTCGACTTGCCCGAGCCACTTTCGCCGACAATTCCCATCACCTCACCGGGGTAGAGATCAAAAGTTACATCCGTGCATCCGATCCGCGCACCATAGAGCTTTTCGATGCCGTTGACCTGCAACAGGGGGGTCATGCTGCGTTCTCCTCGGCCAAGCGGCCCACATGGCCGGCCGCGCGGCGCGACCGGCAATAATCAGTGTCCGAACAGACAAACATTCGGTTGCCCGCATCATCCAAAATGACTTCATCCAGATAGCTGTCCTCGGCCCCGCACAGGTCACAGGGATGATCGGCCTTGGTGGCCTCGAACGGGTAATCCTCGAAATCGAGGCTCACGACCCTGGTATGTGGCGGCACTGCGTAGATGCGCTGCTCGCGCCCGGCACCGAACAGCTGGATTGCATCCATTGCAAGCTTCGGGTTGTCGAATTTCGGGATCGGGGACGGGTCCATCACATAGCGGCCAGACACTTTCACCGGATAGGCGTAAGCGGTCGAGATCGCCCCGTGCTGGCTGATATCCTCATATAGCTTCACATGCATCAGCCCATATTCTTCAAGGCTGTGCATCTTGCGTGTCTCGGTCTCACGCGGCTCGAGGAAGCGCAGAGGTTCCGGAATCGGCACCTGATAAACGATAATCTGATCTTCGCGCAGCTTCGCCTCGGGGATGCGGTGGCGGGTCTGGATCACCGTCGCCTTCTCGGTTTCCTCGGTCGTCTCCACACCTGCGGTCTTTTCAAAGAACTTGCGGATCGACACTGCGTTGGTCGTGTCATCCGCACCCTGATCGATGACCTTGAGCGTATCCTCAGGCGTCAGCGTCGCGGCCGAGACCTGCACCCCTCCGGTGCCCCAGCCATAAGGCATCGGCATTTCACGGCTGGCAAAGGGCACCTGATACCCTGGAATAGCCAGGCCCTTCAGGATGGCCCTGCGGATCATCCGTTTGGTTTGTTCGTCCAAATATGCAAAGTTGTACGCGCTCATAGCAGTCCCCGCGCAGTTAAGGCTACTTCAAAGGCCTGAGGGCTGGTAAAATGTATGGCGTCCATGCCAACGGCGCGGGCTCCATCCACGTTTCTTGGGCTATCATCGACAAAGATACAGTTCTGAGGGGAAAGATCGGCCCGGTCGCACATCCGACGGAAAATCTCGGGCTGCGGTTTCAAAAGCTTTTCCTGACCTGACACTACGGTCACGCCAAAGACCTCGCCCAGCTCAGGATGCACACCAACACCAATGGGCCATGTTTCCGCTGACCAGTTGGTGATCGCATGAACCGGGGTGCCCTGTTCTTTCAAACGATGGAGCAATCGCCAAGTTCCCTCGATCTTGTGTGGGACGGTCATGGCATAGCGCTCAACATAAGAACTCAGACGTCGCTGGTCGTCAGCATCTTCCAGTTCAGCAGCCAGATCAGCGAAATCCTCACCGCCATCGGCCCGCAGATTACGTTCGGGGAAATCGATACGAGTGAGAAACTCTGCCACCGCCTCGCGGCTACCCATCTCATCCAGCCATGCCAAATGCGGATCCCACTGGATCAAAACGTTGCCGATATCAAAAACGACAGCCTTCATTCCGCAGCCTCCTTTGACGTGATCCGCGCGTCAGCCTCGCGGCGCAGTTTGCGGACCAGTTCAAGCTCGGACTGGAAATCCACGTAATGCGGCAGCTTGATGTGTTCGAGAAAACCGGTCGCCTGAATGTTGTCCGCGTGGCTCAGAACAAATTCTTCATCCTGCGCAGGCGCGCCCAGATTGTCTTCGCCCAGTTCCTTCCACCGCAGCGCGCGATCAACCAAGGCCATCGCGATGGCTTTTCGTTCGGATTGACCAAAGACCAGACCATAACCGCGCGTGAACTGAGGCGGCTCGGTTTTTGAACCCTTGAACTGGTTCACCGTCTCACACTCGGTCAGTTCGACCTCGCCGATATCTATGGCAAACCCCAACTCGGGGATGTCCATTTCAACCGCAACCTTGCCGATCCGCAATTCACCCACAAACGCGTGGTTGCGCGCGTAACCGCGCTGGGTGGAATAGGCCATGCCCAACACGAAACCCTCATCCCCGCGTGTCAGCGATTGCAGGCGCAACGGGCGATTGGCGGGGAATTCCATCGGTTCGCGCGTCAGGTCGCCGGGGGTGTCATCACTTGTCGGCTCGTCCTGAATGAGGCCCTCGTCTTTCAGGAAATCAGTGATATGCGGCGTCGGTTCCTGCCGCGCTGAACCTTCCGGAACTTTCGGGACATCACCATCCGCGGCCAGTTTGAAATCCAGCAAACGATGGGTATAGTCGAACGTCGGCCCCAGAACCTGCCCACCGGGTGCATCTTTGAACGTGGCCGAAATCCGACGGTCGCAGGCCATCTCACCTGTTTCGACCGGATTGGAATGGCCAAAACGCGGCAGCGTGGTGCGATAGGCGCGGATCAGAAAGATCGCCTCAATCAGATCGCCCCGCGCCTGCTTTATCGCCAGCGCAGCCAGGTCGGGGTCATAAAGCGAGCCTTCCGCCATGACCCGGTTCACTGCAAGGCTTAGCTGTTCGCGGATCTGTGCAAGGCTCAGTTCTGCCACATCGGTCGCGCCCCGGCGTTCTTCGGCCAGCCAGGCGTGCGCGTTCTCGATGGCTTTTTCACCCCCTTTGACAGCAACATACATCGCTTACGCCTCCGACGTGATCTGCGTGCTGCGTGGCAGGGCCGCAACCCTGTTGCCGCAGGTAAAAAAGAAATCGCACCCCAGAGGATAGAGCATCGCATTCCCCTGAAGCGCCGGGATACCCGGCAGAGACAGGCGCGCGGTCTTTTTGATGCCGGGGCCGCTCAGAATGGCACCGCTCTGCTCTAGCCGGTCGCATTCCACAATCAGCGTCGCAGAACGATCCGGGTATTCCGGCGTTCCGATGCGATAGGCGTTAAGCGGTCCCAATGCATCCCACGTGCCAACGGCAAAATCAGCCTTTGCTGCGGATACGAGCGGGGCGCCCGTGTGGAATGTCAGCCAATTGCGGATTGCGGCGGTATCGATGCCTCCGGCCAGATGAACCCTGGTCTCGGGGTCGCACAACGTCAGCAGCAGTGTACCGGCCGCCACGGACAGGGGCGCAGGGGGTTCGCTGCCCGACAGGACACGTATGTCGCCCGGACGCGCCATAACGGTCATCGCAGCGCGGAACGCGTGTGCAGCATCGACAGGTGCGTTTTCTAAGCCCCCGGAAAACTGTGTTTGCGCGGCCATCAATCTTCCCCCCGAACAAGCGTGAAAAACTCAACCTTGGTGGCCGCTGCCTTGGCCGCGCGAGTGCTTTTGACCGCCTGCATTTGCTGCTGAAGCGGGTCGAGCAGCCGCGCCTGCACCTCATCCGCTGCCCCGGTCTGCATCATCGCATCAATCAATGCTGCGGCTTCGGCCTTGGGTTTCGATCTACCCTGAACATAACCGTGACCAACCGTTCCATCCTGCAACACCACAGAACAGCGCGTGACCGTCATTTCGCCCAGATTGAACGGTGCTCCGGTGCCGCCGGTGCGACCACGCACCATCACGCTCCCGACCTCGGGGCGGCGCAGCCAGTCAAAGCTCGGGCGGGTCTCAATCCCGTCCCACAAGGTCATCAGGGTGTCGTCAGATGCACGGGCCAGCAAACCCATCCAATCCCTGCGCGCCCCGATCGCGAATTCTGTCTGATCTGTCATCAAAGCCTCTTGGCCGGGTTGTCTATTTGAACTATACAACTAGACAAATATTAACCCGCGTGTGCGCAACACGCAATCTCCAACTGTGTGAAGATTTGGTGACATGAGCAAAACGCCGATCTGGAAAAGCATCGCCCTGCGCCTGACCTCGGACATTGCCGAAGGGCGGTATCAAACCAGTGACCGCCTGCCGACCGAAGCTCAGCTGGCCGCCAAATACGGTGTCAACCGCCACACAGTGCGGCGCGCGTTGGCTGACATGTCGGAACAAGGTCTGGTTCATGCCCGGCGCGGTGCGGGCGTTTTTGTGGCGGCGCGGCCAACCGACTATCCGATTGGCAAAAGGGTTCGATATCACAAGAACGTCTCGGCCAGCGGCAAGATGCCGGGAAAGAAAATTCTGGCCCTGACCACACGCGCGGCAGATGAAGCCGAAGCCGAAGCACTGGGTCTGAGCAAAGGGGACCCGGTGCATGTCTATGACGGGTTATCGCTGGCGGATGGGCAGCCCATAGCCGTTTTTCAAAGCGTCTTCCCGGCAGAACGCTTTCCAAACCTGTTACAGGCGCTGACCGAGACCCAGTCAGTAACAAAAGCCCTGCAACGCAGCGGTATCGCGGACTACACCCGCATCTCGACCCGATTGACCGCGCGCGGTGCGACAGCAACGCAAGCCCTTCACCTGCAACTGTCCGAAGGTGCCCCGGTGCTGTTTTCGATCGGTGTCAACGTGGACCCGGACGGCCGACCCGTCGAATATGGCCGAACCGTCTTTGCTGGTGAGCGTGTCACGCTAACGCTGAACGAAGAGTAAACCACAACCGATACCGCCCGACGTCGACCTCCTGCCGGAGGTCTCGTCCCGTTGGGCATGGCGCGAATTTCGGATAAGCGACCTTTGGGCCAGCGTCATCCCGGCATTCGGATGAGCGTTGGTGCAAAGGCTTTGTGACGCTTTTTCAAACGTTTGTGCCGCCCCGGACCGTGCTGTTTTCTTGCCGCTCCAAACCCGGTTCAGGGCAACCGGAACGGTTTGTGGTCGGGCGCGCGCGGTCTGCGCTTTTTACCCGCCTCACCCTGAATCAGACGGCGGCGCAGCCAGCCCGAAAACCAATCCATCAACATCACCATCAGAATGATCAGGATGATGTAATAGGCCACCTCTTCCCAGTCTTTCTGTGTGATGATTGCCTGCGTCAGCAGCAAACCAATACCGCCCCCCGTGATTGCTCCGATCACCGTCGCACTGCGAGTGTTGGATTCGAGAAAATACAAAAGCTGGCTCAGCAAAACAGGCGTGACCTGAGGGATAACGCCGAACCGATACCGTTGCGGGGCGTTCGCACCCGTGGACTGCACACCTTCGATCTGCTTCTGATCCACGTTTTCCAACGCTTCCGAGAATATCTTGCCGAATGTCCCGGTGTCCGTCACCAGAATGGCAAGCCCACCGGTCAACGGGCCGGGGCCAAAGGCGCGGGCCAGAACCACAGTCCAGATCAACGCGTCTACGCCGCGCACAAAATCGAATACGCGCCGTGTCGCAAAGCGGATGGATGTCATCCGGTTGAAATTGCGCGTCGCAAGGAAGGCCAATGGCAGGGCCACAATCGCCGCGCCAAACGTGCCCAGAAATGCCATCAGCACCGTCTCGAAGATGGCCCAGGCCACATCCTGATGGCGCCACATCTTGTTGGTCCAGAAATCATTTAAGATCGCACCCGCCTCGCCCGACACCGCGCGTCCGGCCAGTTCCGGGAGGGACTTGCCGAAATAAGGACTGTCCAGCGTGAACCAGAACAATTCCCACCCTGTGAAATAGCGGAACACCTCGGACCGGTTGCGGGTGACAGTCAAACGACCTGCGCCCGTGGTCACAGACAGCCGGTTTTTAGAGACATTGATCCACTCCGGAACCTCGCCCTCCGGCAACTCGGCCTGCACACCGGCCGAACGCGTGGGCGTCGCGCGGATAGTGCCATAGCCGGGAATGTCATATTCCACCGTCTGCGCACCGAAACGCACCACATGGCCCTTTTCAAGGTCGATCACGGTCGTCTCGCCCAGTGCCACCCACTCCGGCGCCTGACCCTCAGGGTAAGCGCCCTTGCGCTCACCCTCGATGGCGACAGACACTTCACCGGTGCGATTATCCCGCGCGACATGCGTTTTGTAGCTATAGCTGTCTGCCACCAGCGTCTTGCCATTTGCCCAGTTTGCGCGCCCCACAAGGCCCGACACGTCAAAAGCAAAGAAGACATAGACCAGATAGACGAAAACCAGAGCAGGCAACCCGAAATTCATCAACCTTTTGCGGTTGAACAAGCGATCTGCGTCGGCTTTGAGGTCATCAACAGTCAAATTGGTTGCAAAAGTGCTCATGCCAAAGCTCCTTTTTCCGAGCCGTGGGTCAGACGGTCGCGCAGGTAGCCAGACAGCTGGTCGACGACCACGATTGTTACGAACAGTAGGATGAAGATGGCTGCGGCTTCGTCATAACGCCCCTGCCCCCAGGACATGGCATTGCGCAGCTCGTAACCCAGACCGCCCGCCCCAACAAATCCAAGAATGGCCGAGGCACGGATATTGATCTCGAACCGCAGCAGCGCGTAGCTGACATAGTTCGGCCCGACCTGCGGGATCACCCCCAGATACATCCGCTGTGACCAGTTGGCACCGACGGAATGCAGCCCTTCCACCGGTTTCAGCGAGGCATTCTCGTTCACTTCGGAAAACAGTTTGCCCAATGCGCCAGCTGTGTGAATCGCAATAGCGATCATCGCGGGAACCGGGCCACCGCCCAGAATGAAGATCAGAACCAACGCAATTACGATCTCGGGAATGGCGCGGCAGATGTCTGATATTCGGCGAAACAGCGGGATAAATGACGGCCACAGCGCCATGCCGCGTGTCGACATCAGGGCGAAAAACGTCCCGACAATTGTGCCAACAAGCGTCGCCGCCGCCGCGATGTTGATTGTCTCGATCAGGGCTGGGAAGAACGAGACCAGATTGGCTGGCATTTCGGCAATCTTTTCCCCCGCCTCGGACAGAACCTCTGTGGGGTAATCAAGAATACGGTGCCAGCCATCGACAAAGCTGCCGGCATTCCGGTTGTCGGCTGTGCGAAACCCTGCCGCCATCAACGACAGGAACAGGATCAGGAGGATGCCGCCATAGACCCGCTTGCGTCGTGTCATCGCTGTATAGTCGTCGCGGATCTGATCGACGGATAAGGACCCTGCGGTAAGGTCTGTCATGGAATGCTCCTGAAGGGAAAACGGGGTCCGGTACATCACCAGACCCCGATCATTGGATATGCAGTTTTAGTTGGACTTCAGCTTGCGCGCTTCGATGATGACCTCGTAGGCCTCATGCGTGATAGGATCAAAGCTCTTGGCCTCACCCGCAGCCACACCATAGAAGCATTCGCGGTCTTTTTCATCCAGCGTGTTCCACAATTCGGTAACCTGAACTTTGACATCCTCGGGCAGAGCCTTGCGCAGTACAACCGGGCCTTCCGGGATCGGTGCCGATTTCCAGATCTCGACCAGATCGTTCATGTCGACCAGACCAGCATCCACAGCGCGGCGCAGCGCGCCCGACTGATAGCCGTCTTCCCACTCGCCGAGACCATCAGCCCAGGTCACACCGCCATCAACGTCACCGTTGTTCACCGCAACGATGGTCTGCTCGTGACCGCCGGTGAATTTCACCTCAGCAAAATAGTCACCCGATTCCATGGTTGCTCCGGTGGCCTGGGGAATCTCGATCGACGGGATCAGATAACCCGAGGTCGAATTCGGGTCACCAAAGCCAAAAACCTTGCCCTTCATGTCCTCAAGCGAGGTAATACCGCTGTCCTTGCGTGCAAATCCAACCGAGTAATAGCCGTAGCCGCCATCGGTGTTCACCTTGACCAGTACCGGCTCAACCGCTTCGGGGTCGCTCAGATAGGTTTTGGCATAGCCCGACGCACCCAGCCAGGCGACATCAATCGTGCCGCCCAGCAGCCCCTGAATCACTCCGTTATAGTCGGCAGGGGCAAAAAGTTTGGTCGGAACGCCCAACAGTTCCTCGGTGTATTCGCGCAGACACTCGTTTTTGCTCATCCGGTCCTGAGCGTTCTCTCCACCCAGAATGCCGATACGAAACTCGCTGATTTCTTCAGCCATGACCGGTGCGGCCAGTGTTGTGGTTGCGACCAAGGCAGCAATCAGTTTTTTCATCTCTCTCTCTCCAGTTTGATAACCCCGGCCTCTCATCGGGCCGGGCGATGAAAGGGGTTGGGACGGCTCAGATGGTTGCTTCTGCTTCCATCAGCGCCTTTCGCGTGGCGTCGAGCGTTTCGATTTCCGTTGATGTCGCTTCTTCCGAAAAGCTGGCATCGGCACCATAGATTTCGCGGGCAACGCCCGTGGTCAGTTGCTCGGGCAGCCCATCGAACACGATGCGCCCGTCGCGCATACCAACCACGCGGTCGCAATAGCGACGTGCAGTGTCCAGTGTGTGCAGGTTGGCGATGACAGTGCGGCCATCTTCTTCGTGGATGCGGCGCAGCGTCTGCATCACCACCTGTGCGTTCATCGGGTCCAGCGAGGCAATTGGTTCATCCGCCAGAATAATCCTCGGGTCCTGCATCAGAGCCCGCGCAATCGCCACGCGCTGTTGCTGGCCGCCCGACAAGGCCTCGGCCCGTTTCGGAGCGTGTTCCGCAATCCCCAACCGGTCCAGGATGTCGATGGCACGGTGAATTTCATCCATCGGGAACAGGTTGAACATAGCGGCCAGCGTGGAATGACGGTTGAGCGTGCCATGCAGCACGTTCGAAACCACATCCATGCGCGGCACCAGGTTGAACTGTTGGAAAATCATCGCACAATCGGCCTGCCAGGCGCGTTTGTCACGGCCTTTCAGTTGGGTGATGTCCCGGCCTTCAAACAGGATTTCGCCTTCGCTGGCATCCGTCAGGCGGTTAATCATCCGCAGCAGGGTGGACTTGCCCGCGCCCGACCGCCCGATGATCCCGATCATGCATGGCTTGTCCACATCCAGCGTCGCGGCATTCACGGCAACATTGTCACCAAAGCGTTTGGTCAGTTTCTTGATACGCAGCACGTGCCACCCCCAATTCATGTTGGCGGACTGCTACAGATGCCGTTCAACGGATATGTGTCAGCGTAGTGAAAGTTTTGTAACGGCACGACACGTGCGGGGGGTATCCATCGACCCGCCTCACGGGTATACGCATCCGCGACTCTTCAGCTGATACGAGGCCAATATGAGCTTTGACCGCACCATCAAGATCGCGCCGTCCATTCTGTCCGCCGACTTTGCCAATTTCGGGCAAGAAATTCAGGCCATCGAAGCGCAGAGCGCGGATTGGGTCCATGTTGACGTAATGGATGGTCATTTCGTCCCGAACCTGACCTTTGGCCCGCCAGCCGTCAAAGCGTTCCGCCCGCATGTAAAGACGGTCATGGACGTGCACCTGATGATCACGCCGGTCGATCCATACATCCAGGCCTACGCTGATGCAGGCGCCGACATTCTGACCGCGCATGTCGAGGCAGGGGCCCACACCCACCGCACGCTGCAGGCGATCCGCGCCGCGGGCATGAAGGCAGGCGTGGCCTTGAACCCGGGCACCCCGGCTGAGGCGGTCGAACATCTGCTGGACCTCACCGATCTGGTCTGCGTCATGACCGTGAACCCCGGCTTTGGCGGCCAGAAGTTCATCGACATGACTGGCAAGATCCGCAAATTGCGCCAGATGATTGGTGACCGCCCCGTGCATATCGAGATCGACGGCGGTGTTGATCCCCAGACAGCGCCCCTTGTTGCCGCAGCGGGGGCTGATGTGCTGGTGGCCGGGTCTGCCGTGTTCAAAGGCGGATCAGTTGATCGGCCCGAGGTTTACGGTGAGAATATTCGGGCCGTACGGGCCGCAGCTGAAGGCGGGTTGGGCTGATCTGCCAACTCGCGACTGCATAGTTGGCTTTATCCGCAAAACTGAATTTCGTTGAACTCATCGGGCGGGACACACCCCGCCTTGATGTTCTTGTTGCGGCCTTCATTAGGGTCACAGACGCGCCGGGCTGAAGCCCGGCCTACGAGTCGGTCGAAGGCCTTCGATACAATAACTTACAAAAAAGGCCGCCCCTTTATGGAGCGGCCTTCGTTTGTTCACCGATGTGCCGGGCTGAAGCCTGGCCTACGGATTATTCTACGATCTTCGACACGACGCCGGCGCCG